>DGTW01000262.1 GCA_002393835.1 Treponema sp. UBA4326 | reverse complement strand
AGATTGAGCCCCTCGAGGATTTCTTTGAGCTGAGCTCCTGCCTCGCCGTCGAATTTGGCATCAGCATCTTCGTAGCTGTCATAGATATATGGAAGAGAAACGACATTAAAACGGTCGTCCAGTGCCGAATAAATCAAATTTGAGTGCATAGAAAGCTGGATCGGGTCGCCTTCACGCAAGGCCGCGATTCCGTCCGGCTGGCTTCCGTTTGTGAGCTGGTCAGAGAATCCGTCTACAAGAACAGTTACTTTTCCGCCGGTCGACTCTTTCATCAGTGCTGCGAAATATCGGCCGGCCTTTGCCCATGTACATGTCTCGCCTGGAGAACATGCAAAGTGCCATGTCATCTCCGGCCACTCAACGGTAGCAGGGGCGGCATCTTTTGAAGCATCGTACTGCTCGCTGTCATAAAGGGCAATCTGACTTCCGTCTCCTGCAATATTGTTTGCTTTTACTGCGGCAACACTTGCCCGCGGCCAGTAAGTGTAGACGATGAGAACCGCAAGGCTTGCCGCAATCATTGGCAGGACAGCCTTTGAAATCTGAGGCAGAGTGACTTTGATGGTGTTCTTGATTTTTAGGCTGATTGCGACAAAGAGGTTGATTCCGACTGGTGGCGTTACCTGCCCGATTGCAAGGTTGACGGTTGCGATGATTCCGAATGCGACTGAATTGAAGCCCAGCATACGGCAGACAGGAATCATAACCGGAATGAAGATATACATTGCGCTGTTAGCGTCGATAAAACATCCTGCAATCAGGAAAATGATGTTGATTACAAGAAGAAATACGACTTTGTTTGCTGAAACGGTGGCAAGAAGTTCCTCTGCGGCATGAGAAATGCCAAAAAGGGTACAGACATAAGAGAAGAGAGTCGCCGAACCGATGATAATCATAATACTTCCCGTCGTCTTTGCTGATTCAACAAGAATGCGGGCCATGTCACGGAGGCTTACTTCACGGTAGATGAACATGCCCACGATAAGACCGTAAACAGCCGCAACAGCTGCCGCCTCAGTCGGTGTGAAAACTCCGCCGTAAATTCCGCCCAAGATGATGACCGGCATGAGGAAAGCCCATGAAGCATCCTTAAAAGCCAGCCAGCGTTCTTTTGCGCTCGACTTCGCTTTCGTAGACTGAATGTTCTTTCGGTGAACTTCAATCAAAACAACGGCAATTAAAGCAAGGCCCATCAAAATGCCGGGAACAACACCCGCCATAAAAAGCTTTCCGACATCATCGCCTGTAATCGAAGCATATACAACATAAGCGATGCTGGGCGGAATGATGATTGCGATTGAGCTTGAAGCCGCCATAAGGGCTGTGGCAAAAGGTGCCGAGAAGCCAGCCTCAATCATGGCAGGAATCAAAATTGCTCCCAAAGCCGCAACAGTAGCCGGGCCTGAGCCTGAAATCGCTCCGAAAAGACAAGAAACGATTACACAAACGATGGCAATGCCTCCACGGGTATGACCGATACAGGCATTTACGAAAGCGATAAGGCGTTTTGAGATTCCTGCCTTGGCCATGATGTTTCCTGCCAGAACAAAGAAAGGAATGGCAAGCAGCAGAGTTTTGCTGATTCCTGAATAAGTGTTTACGGCAACGACAGAAAGTTTCTGGCCTGCCGCAAGGATAGCCGCCACGGAAGAAGCGCCCAGACAAATTGCGATAGGAACATCAACGATAAGAAGAACAAAGAAGACTGCAAAAAGGATGACTGTAATCATTTAGAAGCCTCCTGATTTTTTTTGGCAGCAAGGAAATCCAAAAGATTTTCGATAAAGTGAAGAATCAGGAAAATTCCGCAGACAGGAATGAAAGACCAGAAAATCCAGCGGGGAAGATGCATTACGAAAGTGTGCTCACCCTGCTGCATACTTGAAGTCATGCGGATAAAGCCCTGCCATGTAAGAATAATGCAGTAGATAATGCAGACAATGCCGGAAAAGAGCTTTTGAACTGTTTTTTTGCTCCCGGTCAGGCGGCTTGAAAGAAGGGAAAGGCCAATGAGACCGTCATTTTCCCTTGCACAGAGGGCGGCCCCCATAAGAGAGACAAGGACAAAAAGGGCAACCACAAGCTCGTCAGCAAAAGCAAGCGAATGGTTGAAGACAAAGCGTCCGATAACATTTGCAAAGGTAAAGGCAAGGGTTACGGACATGGTGACTGCCAGAAGGTATTTTTCAATTCGGGTAATCACGCTCATGACTTTTTTAAACATGAGGATTCCTCCATTTTTCATTTGTATTCTAATTATATGGAAAATATCTGAAAATGAAAATATTGAACAATCATTTTCAGTATGCTAAACTCTTCTTCAGTTTCAGGTGCCTGCATAACAGTCGTGACTGGGGGCAGGCCTAACTGGGAATTGGGTGTAAATCCCAAGCAGTGCCGCTACTGTGTTGAAAGGGCTGTTTTCGTCACAAATCGAGAGAGACCTTTCTGAGCCAGACACCAGCCTGAAGTTAAAAAAATCTTCTTCGAGCCAAAGGAGGCTTTACAAATGAACAAATGTTCAAAATTGGCCGCACTCGCAGCTTTGAGTGCCAGCGTACTTTTTTCCTCAGTTTTCACTTCTTGCGGAAGCACAAAAGTTGCCGCAGCTAAAGACAAGGAAATTCTCGTAGTCAGCTTCGGAACAAGCTACAATAATTCACGGGAGCTTACAATCGGCGGAATCGAAAATGCAATCGCAAAGGCCTTCCCTGATTACACAGTTGCCCGGGCTTTTACCGCCGACACAATCATCAACATCCTTAAAAAACGAGAGAATATTTCAATCGACAATGTTGACCAGGCTATCGTTCGCGCCGCAAACAATGGCGTAAAAATACTCGTAGTTCAGCCGACTCACCTTATGAGCGGATTCGAGTACACAGACTTGCAGAAAACTCTCGCTAAATACGAAAGCAAATTCTCTAAGGTCATTCTCTCAACACCTCTCCTCACAAGTGACGAGGACTTCTCTCGTGTAGCCGATGCAATTGCTGCCAAAACAAAGAAATTTGACGACGGAAAAACTGCAGTCTGCTTTATGGGCCATGGAACTGAAGCCGCTTCAAACGGTGTTTACGCAAAAATGCAGGAAGTTTTGGCCTCAAAAGGCTATGCCAACTACTATGTGGGAACAGTTGAGGCTAAACCAAGCGTAGAAGACCTGCTCGCCGCAATTCAGGCAAAAGGTAGCTACAAAAAGGTCGTTCTCAATCCTCTCATGGTCGTAGCCGGTGATCACGCAAACAACGACATGGCCGGCGACGAAGACGATTCATGGAAATCAATCTTCCAGAAAGCCGGATTTGAAGTCGAATGCGTTCTCGAAGGCCTGGGTCAGGACTCTGCAATCCAGCAGATTTATGTTGACCATGTAAAAAACGCAGTTAGAAATTAGAAATTAGGAATTAGGAGTTGTAGGGGGAAGTCTCCCCCTCGCTCCAATACCTTTCACTACGCAGAAGTGCCCAAGCAAGCTTGGTCACTTCTGCTTCGTTCGGGTATTTCCGCTACCCCCTCTGCGGGGGCGGTTCGGGCATAGCCCTCACCGAGACTCGCTCAAAACCTGTCTCACAGGTTTTGTCGGCTACGCCGTCGCTCCCTACCCGCAACGCCCCGTTTTAAGGACCCATCATGCGAAAATCTATCTTTTTAGCAATAATCTTACATTTCTCATTTCTCATTCCTAATTCCTCATTATTAATTGCCCAGGTTGCTTCTTCTTCCGAAATGCTTGCTCCAAGCAAGGTTGGCACGGACGATATGCTCCCGGTTTTGGAGGGCGATGTCCTTGACGGAGATTATGAAGTTGAGCTTGAGTCAAGCTCTTCAATGTTCAGGATTGAAAAAGCTGTCCTTCATGTAAAAGACGGCGTTATGAGCGCAAGCCTTACCATGGGCGGGAAGGGCTACTCAAAGCTCTTTTTAGGAACTGCGGAGGCTGCAAGCGAATCAAATGGTCAGGGGGAGATTCTTCCGAATGATGGAGAGGGAGCCGTCATCTTTGAAATCCCGGTCTCAGCCTTGAATTCTTCTATTGATTGTGCCGCATTCAGCAAAAAAAAAGCAAAATGGTATGACCGCCAGATTCTGTTCGACGCTTCAAGCCTGCCTGAAGAAAAACTTCTCGTAAGCCCGAAAATTGAAAAAATCAACCTTAAAGACGGAAGATATTTCGTGGAAGCTGCACTTACCGGCGGAAGCGGAAAAGCAAAAATCACTTCGCCTGTAAAAGTGAGCGTAAAGGACGGTAAGGCTTTCGCCGTCATCGAGTGGTCAAGTCCCAATTTCGACTACATGAAAGCCAACCACGAACGCTACGATGTAGACACAAAAATCCTTGACAAGGGAGGAAATTCCACATTCACAATCCCGGTCTATGCCCTGGACAAAAAAATCCCGGTCATAGCAGACACAGTCGCTATGAGCAAGGCACATGAGATTCAGTATTGGATTCAGTTTGAGTCAAAATCAGCCAAAAAGACAAAAAAGAAATTCTAATGATGCCTGGTAAAAAAAATATACTTCCTTTCTTTTTCATTCCGCTGATTTTTGTCTCCTGCTCAAAGTTTCTTCCCAAAAGCGATTCGCCGCTTGAAATCGAAGGACTTTCCTACGAAAAATCTCTTTCGTTAAAATACGCAAAACAGCTCAAAATCGATGCCTACAATTCAGCCGCTTTCCTGGTCACAGTTGCGGACAGTGACCGCTATCTTCTTCTTCCGAAAGAATCGCCTCTTCCCAAAAATCTTCCTCCTGAAATCACCATAATCCGAACGCCCGTTACGAACGCCTATCTCTGCGCCTCTTCTGCCATGGCTTTGTGGAGCAGGCTTGGCTCCCTTGATTCAATCCGTTTCTCTGCCATTCAAAAAAAGGACTGGCTTTTGGACGAGGCGAAAGAGGCTATGGAGGAGGGGAGAATCCTCTACGCCGGAAAATACAGCGCTCCAGACTTCGAGCTTTTGCTTAAGGAAAAATGCTCGCTTTCAATCGAGTCCACTATGATTTACCATAGTCCGCAAATTAAGGAAAAACTTGAGGCTTTGGGAATCCCGGTCTTCGTTGATAAATCAAGCTACGAAGAAAATCCCCTCGGCCGCATGGAGTGGATTAAGCTCTACGGTCTCATGTGCGGAAAGCTTGATGTATCCGAGGACTTCTTTCAAGGTCAGATTGCAAAAATCGAAAATAGGGATTATGCCAAAAAGGCTTCCAGTCAATCTGAACTTATTTCAGCCCCCAATTCATCAAAAACTGTCGCTTTCTTCTATATTACAAGCAATGGTCTGGTCGTAATCCGTGGCAGCGAGGATTATATCGTAAAGATGATTGAGATGGCTGGCGGTAAATATGCCTTTAAGAACACGAGGAAATCTTCTTCACCGTCAGTCACTGTTTCAATGGAGCAGTTTTATGCCCAGTGCGCAAATGCTGACATCCTGATTTACAATTCTTCTATTGATAATACTCTTGCCAGTAGAAAAGACTTGCTTGAAAAAAGCCCGCTCTTTGCTGACTTCAAGGCTCTTCAGTCAGGCGACATCTGGATGACCGGGAAATATCTCTATCAGGCAACGGACAGAATCGGCGACATGATTCTTGATTTAAGGGCTATCGTAAGCGGAGAAGAGAGAGAAATGATTTTTTTGAAGCGAGTAGAATAAAGTAAAAAAGTGATAAAAATTGAATAAATATAAAAAAAGGTGGAAAAAGAGGCAAAAATGTCTTAAAATAGAATGGAGCATTTTTGCCGTGCTAAGGAAGGTATAATGAAAAACAGAAAACACATGTCTCTCATGGCAGAAGTTTTGGTTGGTTCAATTGGCTCAATGCTGTTTGTAACTGTTTTTTTGTTTGTTTCGTACATGATTGTCATGCTGCACGGAATCAAGCAGGCCTGCATCAATTCTGTTGGTCAGACAATGGAAACATTAAACAAAGAGATTTCCGGCATTCTTGGTGATTACAACAATATGGTCGTAGACCTTTCAAATGTGATTCCAGCCTTGGACGGCAACCGTGACACCATGAAGTCTGTTATCACCAGCATGGGTAAGGGGCTTTCAAAAGATTGCCTTCTATACTATGCCACTAAAGAACAGATTTGGGACGGTGGCACACTTATTTCCCACTCAGGCTGGGAGGCAGCCGGCGACTTTGACATGCAGTCCCGCCTCTGGCACAAAAATGCCGTCAATAATCAGAATAAAATCTGCTACACAGAGCCTTTCAGCGATGTGAATACAGGCAAACTTATCGTTACAATCAGCTACCGTGTCCTTGATGAAAGCGGCCGTCTTCTTGGTGTCTCTGCTTTTGACATCGTCCTTGACGGTCTTTCTGAGGCCGTAAGAAGCATCAAGCTTTCCGAAAACAGCAAAATCTACCTTGTAACAAAGGAAGGCCTCTATCTGACAAACCCGGATTCAAAAGCAATCATGTCAAAGAATTACTTTGACTCAGTGGACTTCAAATCATATTCAAAAGCCGCTTACCTGGACGGAAAAGCCAAGTCTTTCATTGAAGGATCTTCTTTCTATGGAGTTCATCAAATTGAAGGTACAGACTGGTTCATCGTAACAGAAGGCCCGGTCTCTGACTTCTCAGGTGAATCTATCATGCAGGTACTCACACTTCTTATTGCCCTTTTGATTCTTATTATCCTTATGATTATCGGTGACATCATTCTTTCAAAGAGGGTCGCAAAGTGCTTCAAAATCATCTCTTCTGGCTGTGAACTCATTGCCCATGGTGATTTTTCAAAGAAATACCCGGACTTTTTCACGACAGAGGCTTCAATGCTGTCTCAGGGCTTCAATACCTTCTCAGAGCGATTGCAGGGTATCATCGAAAGCATGAAGCAGTCTCGAATTTCACTTGGTCAGGCCGGAGAAAGCCTCAAGAGTGGAACAAAAGAAACTGCTCAGGCAATTTCCCTCATTACCGAAAGCACAGGCCGGATGAGCGAAAATCTCCGCACCCAGAATCAGAGCGTAGAGCAGACTGCTGGCAGCATCAACAAGATTCTTTCTGGAATTTCTTCACTGGAAAAACTTGTCGGCGAGCAGGCAAGGGCAGTGCAGGGGGCTTCAAGTGCCGTTGAGCAGATGATTGGCAACATCGGTGAAGTAAACCACAATGTTGATAAAATGGCAGTTTCATTCGGTAAACTTGAGTCGGACGCAGAAAGCGGAGCAAAGACTCAGGAAGAATTACAGAATCAAATCAGCGAAATCGAAAATCAGTCTAAGCTTTTAAGCGAGGCAAACACTGTCATCGCATCAATCGCAGAGCAGACGAATCTTCTCGCCATGAATGCGGCAATCGAGGCAGC
>DGTW01000301.1 GCA_002393835.1 Treponema sp. UBA4326 | reverse complement strand
TGCCTTTCCTGCTCGTCAAATTTCACTATATTATTGCAGAGAAAGAGAGGTTTTGCAACAAAAACTCATTTTGTCTGATGGCATAACTAGAATCTATCAGATTTATTAAGCATATTCTACAGTTTAATTCTTCAAGAAGTCTTCTATAACATAGATTATTCCTCACATCTTTCCGCCGCAGGAAATCTTTTTTCCACCATTTCCTTCATTTTAATCGAAAGTTCCTCGTCAAAAAACTTGCGCACCTCGTCACGGTTTTGGCTTGCATTTCGCAGGAATAAATCTGCTGGGTGGATTTCGAGGGCATAAGCTATCTTTAATATCAGCTCAAAAGATGGAAAATTCTTTCTGGATTCAATTCCGCTTATAGTACTTTTTGCGCAATCACAAATTCCAGACAATTCTAGTTGTGACATATTCTTTTGAGTTCTGTAAAAAATCAAGTTTTCAATAAAGTCACTCTTTAAATCATTCATACGGTCAAATTAACCGTCTTTTTATGAAAAATATTGGGCAAAACTATACTTTACTGTATAATAATACAGTTAATCCGACTTTATATACTAAAAAATCGGTATATCCAATCCAGAAGTGAGATACAGTATGAAAACCGACATCCAGACAGCAAATGAAGCAGTTACCCCAAACAGCAGGGAACTTACTCTGTTAAAAAAATACTTTCCCCAGTGCTTTTCAAAGCCCGACACAGACGAAAACGGGAATATCATAAAAGAACATTTTGACGTAGAAAAACTAACAGAACTTTTGAACAAGGACGAAGTTGACATTAAAAAAGAAGGCTTTACGCTTAACTTTCTGGGCAAGAGTTACGCGCACTATCAGTCGAACCTGGACAGCGAAACCGTGATTGTGCCTGATGATAAGAACTCAGAAACTGATAGCGAAAATGTCTATATCGTGGGAGACAATCTTGATGCCCTGCAGCATTTAAAATATTCATACGCAGAAAAGATAAAATGCATCTATATTGACCCGCCCTATAATACCGGCAAAGATGATTTTGTTTACAACGACAAGTTTGGTTTTACTGCAAAAGAACTTGTAGAAAAGCTTGATGTAAGCGAAGAAGAAGCCGAACGCATTTGCAGCATGAACGGAAAGTGCACTCATTCTGCATGGCTTACTTTTATGTATCCGCGTCTTGCCCTTGCGCGCGAACTTTTGCGTGACGATGGCGTGATTTTTATCAGTATCGATGACAACGAGCAGGCAAACTTAAAGCGATTGTGTGATGAAGTGTTTGGAGAGGGGAATGCTCTTGGTCCGATTATACAGAATAAACAAAATGCAAAAAATGATACTCTCAATATTCAAAAAAATCATGAGTACATTTTGGTTTATCGAAAAAATATTTTTACAAATAATCAAAAAGAATTGCCAGTGTTATTAAGGACAGAAACTAAAATTAGGGATATATTTGAAGAAGATGGACGCTTTTATTATCTGAATGATTCAATTACGACTCGAGGTGAAGGAGGAACCCTCAATGCTCGTTCTAATCTAGGGTATACCATTTATTATAATCCAAAAACAAAAGATAAAATTGCTAAAAAAGATTATGATGACAAATTGGCAAAAACTTCTAATGATGAATCGTTGATTTATCAAGATGACACAGAATTGATAAGTAGAGGTTATGTTATAATTCGTCCACCAAGGGTACGTAGCAAACTCGGGTGTTGGACATGGGATTTAAATAAATTTCAAAATGAAATTGATTCAATCATCATAACAGGAAAGCAAGGTTCATATGCCGTTCATAAACGGACTTTTGTAAATAAAGAACTTGTTACAGAAGAAAATGGAAAATTAAAATATATTACAGAAGAAAAAAGCAATTCAAGAAGTATTATTGATTATTCGACAAATGATGGAACAACAACCTTTACTGATGTTATGGGGGAAGATAAGAAGGGCTGTTTTAATAACCCCAAAAATGTCGAAATGCTTCAATATTTTTTTGCATTATGTACACATCATGATGATATTGTTCTTGATTTCTTTTCTGGAAGTGCTTCCTCTGCACATGCGATTATGAAAATGAATGCCGATGACAACAGCAACCGCAAATTCATCATGGTGCAGCTTGATGAGCCGGTCAAAAAAGACAGCGAAGCAGAAAAGGCGGGATACAAGACAATCGACGAAATCGGGCGTGAACGCATTCGCAGGGCTGCCGCAAAAATCAAAGCAGAACATCCAGACACAACCGCTGATCTGGGCTTTAAAACCTACTATCTCAAATCCATGCCAAAAGAAACTCTGGATAAAATCAAAGTTTTTGATCCAAACGAACTTTTTACAAATGACGGAAATATCGTAAAATCACTTGGCGAAAAAACGCTCTTGCAAACCTGGCAGATAAAAGACGGTTTCGGCTTTAATGCAGTTCCTCAAAAAATCGACCTTTCAGGTTACACAGCATATCTTCTTGACGATGAAAAAATCGGAAAATATCTGTATCTTCTGGGCGAGATTGAAGAAAAATCAATCAAAGAACTTATCCGAAAAATCGAAAGTCTGGAGCTTACAGTGGACAAAATCTTTATCTACGGCTATTCGTTCGACTTCAACATGCTCACTTCAATTACCACAAATCTTAAGACGCTTAAAAACCGTAATCCGCTTGAGCCGATTGTGAGGTACTAAATGCGACTTGAACAGAACTTACCGCACCAGACAAACGCAATCAACGCCGTGCTCCATGTTTTTGACGGAATTGAACCGAAGTTTTACACGGAAAGAACAAAATGCCCTTCTCTGACAGAAGACATTGCGACAATAAAAGCAAACATTGCCCAAATTCAAAACGGCGAAAAACCGAACTGCTTTGCGGACGGCTACACTGTGCCTGAAAATTTGCGTCAGAATTATACGGATTCCACTTCTAAATATCTGAACATCGACATAAAAATGGAAACAGGCACTGGCAAAACCTATGTTTACACAAAAACAATGTTCGAGCTTCATAGGACGTATGGAGTCAACAAATTCATCGTGCTTGTTCCGACAGTTCCAATCAAAGAAGGAGCGAAGGCTTTTTTGAAATCAGCATACATGAAAAGTGACTTGCAGTCTTTGTACGACGGAACGGAATTACGCCTTCATGTTCTTGATGCACAAAAACAAAAGACGAAAGGACGTAAATCCTTCCCGGCTGCGATTCAGACTTTTGCGGAAAATACAGACTTGAACGGAAATAAAATTGACGTGCTTTTAACAAACAGCGGAATGTTAAATTCTGCTGCAACAATGGATGCTGAATACGACCAGACTTTGCTTGGTAATTTCACAAACCCATACAAGGTCTTGCAGAGTATAAAGCCGTTTGTAATCATCGATGAGCCGCACAAGTTCAACCGCACGAAAGGCACATTCAAAACTCTCGTCGAAAAAATTCAGCCACAATGTATTATCCGCTACGGCGCAACCTTCCCAGAAATGGGCAAAGGCAAAATCGATTATGAAAACGTCGTGTATTCGCTTGGCGCATGCGCTTCGTTCAACAACAATCTTGTAAAAGGCGTGCAGGTTGAATACATTGCCGAAGAAGACAAAATCAAAGACCAGATAAAAATCAAGGTGCTTGAAATCAGCACAGCAAGAGGTGAGGCAAAAACTGTGCGTTTCCAGAATGAGCAGACGAAAAAGACTTTTGATTTGCAGGAAACTGATTCTTTGAACAACATCGATTCAAGCTTTGAAAATATCCATGTTTCTTCAATTTCAAAAACAGAAGTTGAACTGAGCAACGGAATGATTCTTCACAAAAGCGACTCACTTTATCCCGAGGTTTTCAGCGATACCTTTCAGATTACAATGCTGAACCTTGCACTTGACCGCCACTTTGAAAAAGAATATGAAAATTTCTGCAACGGCCTTACAAAAATCAAAACGCTTTCTCTTTTCTTCATTGATTCGATTGAATCTTTCCGTAATGACGGTTATTTGCGGCAGGAGTTTGAACGGCTTTTGAAAGAGAAACTTCAATCTCTGATTGTTCGGTATCAAAAATCTGATTTGAAAAAAGATAAGGAATACGTTGATTATCTGTGTTATTCGCAAACTCATTTGAACGAAACTATTGCCGGATATTTTTCTGAGGATAACAGCACGGACAGCGAAGAGATAAAAGAAGAAGTTGATAAAGTTCTGCGTAAAAAGGATGAAATCATCAAAATCAAAAAAGACAACGGCGAATGGGAGCCGACACGTTTTATTTTTTCAAAATGGACGCTCAAGGAAGGCTGGGATAACCCGAATGTATTTGTGATTGCAAAGCTGCGTTCTAGCGGAAGCGAAACAAGCAAGTTGCAGGAAGTTGGCCGTGGTTTGCGTCTGCCGGTTGATGAACTTGGTGAACGCCAGAGCGACAAGCAGTTTTATCTTCGCTACATAATCGACTATTCTGAAAAAGACTTTGCGGAAAAGCTGCTTTCTGAAATCAACGCAGGGGCAGAAAGAGAGTTCAAGATTACAAAAACATTCCTTGAAGAGTATGCCAAAAAGAAACAAATTGATTCAAAGGCTTTCTTTAAAGACTTGATTGTAAAAGATTTTATTGACCCGATTAGCTGTGAGCCTATTGAAGAACATCTTGAAGAATTCAAGGAAAATTATCCTGAGTTGTTTACTGCATTGCAGGCAGGAAAAGTTGTCAGCATAAATGCAAGCAAAGGAAAAGACAGTGAAAAAGTCAAAATTCGAAAAGAAAACTATGATAAACTTGCAACACTATGGAAAGGCATAAATCAAAAATTCTACCTGCATTTTGATTCGACCAAAGAAATTGAACTAAAAGAAATGCTTTTGGATTTGCTCAAAAAAGGAATTGACGGTTCAACGGCTGTTTCTACTTCAATTCAGCAGACTGCAAAAGATGAAGACGGAAGCGTAAAGTTTACGAATGAAATTGGTACGACATTCACGCTCAAAAAAGAACTTCCGTATTCTGAATTTTTGAAGAAAGCACAGAAAGAAACGAATATTCCGATTACGCTTTTACATGAAGTTTTCTGTGACTATTTTAAAACCAATCCGCTACCTGAAAAGTTTTTTAGCAAACAGACTTTGCGGCATCTGGTAGAAGGCTACCGTGACTGGTATATCAGGACTTTTGCCGAAAAATATTCATATGAAAAAGTTGACGCGCCTGTTTCTGACCCGCTTTGTGATGAAAATAATGCCGTAAAAGAGTATGTAGTCCGTAACGATATTGGGGTTTTAAACTGCAAAGAAACTCCGCTGGAAAATTATCTGTATGATTCCTGTGCCTATGATTCAGATTTAGAACGGAATAATATCACTCACGGCATAAAATCAAACATTGCCTCGGTTGAGGTGTATGGGAAAATTCCGCGAAAAACAGTTCGTATTCCGACTTATGCAGACGGAACTTACAGCCCGGATTTTATGTATGTCATAAATCATTCTTCGGGTAAAAGGCAGCTCAATCTAGTTGTTGAAACAAAGGACAAGACGAAAGACCACATCGACCCAGAAGAAAGACGAAAGTTTACAGCCGCACACAAACTGTTCGAAAAATTAAAGGAAGAAGTACCCAATGTGTACTATCGTCCGCAGATTTCAAAACAGGATATGACACAAATTATTGAAAGCGTCGTGAAAGGGGAAGATGTAAACAGTGATTTGTATGACTAAAGTTATGCCCGCCTGCGAGCCTTCCTGCGTTAGGGCATGGAGCACCTGCAAAGCAGTTCACCGACATCCATGTCGTAACGAGAACTTCGTTCTCGTGGCTGTTATTGGCTTTTTAAGCATGCGACGTCCATGTCGCAACCTGATAATGCAGACAGGGTTGACGGGGAATGAGCGCCAGCGAAGTGCGTAACGCCCGACCCGCCGATAGGCGGGGAACGCCCCCCTCACCTTCTCCCTATCTTGTTATTTATTTTTTACAACAATTCTGCTATACTGAAACAAGGATCGGATTATGAAACTAAACACGAATCTCACCGTTGCCATTCACACTATTCTCTGCATCGCTTATTTTGAAAAAGACTACAAGGTCACTTCCGACTTCATTGCGAGCAGCACTGGAATGAACCCGGTAATTATCAGAAAGATTTTGGGAAAGCTACAGGCTGCGGGAATAGTAGAAACAAAAGCCGGGGTCGGAGGCTCCAGTCTTGCAAAGAAAGCCGATGAAATTTCCCTTTTTGATGTTTACAAGGCCGTGAGCGAAGAAAAGGAGGGCGAACGGTCCGTTTTTAATTTTCATGTAAATCCAAACCCAAAATGTCCCGTTGGAAGCAAAATCCATGCCCTTCTCGACCAGCCATTAAACGATGCTCAGAAGGCTCTGGAAGAAGAACTGAAAAAGACTACAATTCAAGATTTAACAGGAAGGTTATAAGACTATGAAAACAATCGAAACAAAATCAGCACCGGCAGCAATCGGGCCTTATTCACAGGCAATTCTTGCAAACGGATTTCTTTACACTTCAGGGCAGATTCCGCTCAATCCCGAAACAGGCACAATCGAGGGAAGTGGCATTGAAGCTCAGGCAGAACAGGCCATAAAGAATCTTGGAGAAATTTTGAAGGCGGCAGGAAGTGACTTTTCAAAAGTCGTAAAAACTACCTGTTTTCTCGCCCATATTTCAGATTTTGCCGCATTCAATGCAGTATACGAAAAATACTTTGTCTCAAAACCTGCCCGCAGCTGCTTTGAAGTTGCGGCTTTACCAAAGGGTGCCCTTGTTGAAATTGAAGCGGTTGCCCTTGTAAACTAAAAAAACATGAAGGGGCTGCTCAAGGGCTGGCATGGAAAATGAAAAAACAATGCATTCAATTATTTTTTCAAAAGCATACCAGACCCCTGAAAATCTTTTTGTATCAGATTGAACCGCGCTCTGCTTTATCAATATATTTACCCCTGAGACCAAGTCCGACGGTTCCGTCTGCAACAATCGCCGTAATAACTCCCATCAAGCTGAAATTGAAAGAAGTATTTATCATGTTGATAAGAACTAATATCAGTGATGCCACATCCATTGAAATGAGTATGGAAAACAGAATGAATGAATTCTTTTTGCCAAGATTTTTCCAGAAAGCAAGCAGAAGAAGAACGATAACCTTTACGCCAGAGAGGACGCATTTAGCAAGTATAAGCCCGTTCATATCAGGTGATATGTCATCACTTATCATTACGAGAACAGTAATGAGGACAATTATAAGTAAAAATGCCTTATAAAAAAATGAAGCCTGCTTGCTGTATTCATTAAACAGGTACAAAATCCCCATAATAAGCATCACCATAGCCATAATTGTCGAAAAACCGGTCAAGAGCCTATCACTTCTGACTTTTCCTTCAACAGCAAACTCGAAGCCGCCTAAGAACATGACTGTTGCAAAAGTGGCACATAAAAACAGAGCAATCATCAGAATAAGATGACAAATCACAATCGGGCTTTTTTTCATACAAATACTCCTTTTTTTAAGTATATATCGGGAATTTCCATTCGTAAAGAAATTTAAGCTCAAAGTTCAATCCCCTGTACACTGACTGTGATTCTTGCAGCCGCTTTTAGTGATATTTTGGCTATTCAGCAGGACTTTAACAATCAGCTCATGTATTTTTACTGACCACGATTGACACAATGTTCATCTTGTAGACATGGTATAAATTATTTTTTCCTGCAATGAGGGTAAGGAAAACATAGCTGACAAAAAGTCCCAGAATAAGACTGAAAGACTGCGCATACCATATTCCCAACTTCTGAAAGTGAGGAATAAATGCAATAAGAAGCAAAGGATAGACGACTGAATCAGGAATAGAAGCAAGAAAAAGCGACATGCCAAAGCGTTCCGTAGATTCATAAAAAATCGTCAGGACAAAAACAACGAGGAAAAAGAGTAAGAAGCCCAGCTGGAAAATCGAACCGAGCCTTACGTCATGATTAGCAGGCATTCCATAAACTTTCATCAAAAGCGGCAGAACGGCAAAAACAATTGCAGCCCAAATAACTTCCAAAACGAAGGACTTCCCAAACTGAACGATTAAGGCCTGATTTATCACGCTCGGAATACAGAACACCGAAGAGAGTTGAAGCCGCATAGCCAATGCCCGTCGGAGCCATGCGGGCAATTACATTGTCCAGGGAAGCCGGAAGTCCGCTCCGGAAAGTAGAAGCGATTTCCCTGATTGAAAGCATGGTGGGCTTGAAAGACATGTTCATTTTTTTACCTTTGCGGCAATCAGAAGGAAAAGAGCCTCAATCAGGGCAGCAGATGCGGTGCTCATCAAGTGAACTATTCCACCTTTATCAATTATACCATTAAAATTTCGGTTTGTGGTAGATACACAGACTTCTCCTTCAAGGCAAAAAGCCGTTACCATTATGATAACATGCCATGCGTGATTTTGGCTTCCAGGGGTGTGATGCTACCACGAAAAGAATCAGTCTTTGAATAAATCTTCCATGGTGATTGTGTTGATGAAGTCCCCTGAGTATTCGTTATAAGTCAGGCCGTAGGTTGTTATTAAAGTTCCGTGAACAACAGATTTCTTTGAAATCATTGTTGTCAAAAGCCTCTGACGCTTGACCAGAGTTTCGTGATAATCTTTACTAACAGAAAATTCTTCGCTGTAGAATTTCATTTCACACATATTTACCACATTATCTTTGCGGTCTATTATTAAGTCTATCTGGGCTCCTTTTTCACCAGCTTCGTCCGGGCGTTTTGACCAGGCTGACTGACTGGTAATAACTCCGCTGATTCCAAGAGCGCTCTTAATCTGTTTGATATGATTAAAGCAGACGTTTTCGAATGCAAAGCCTCTCCAGCTGTTAATCTGATTTGAAGTAACATTTGGCTGCCAGAAAGCGGAATCAAAAGTTTCTTTTTCATTTACAAACTTAAGCCAGAATTTACAGAAGGAATCTACAAGCTTGTAGTGGGTCTCGCGTTTGCCAAGTCCGAATGGAACATATTCAATAACAAAGTCACTTGCAACAAGAGCTTTCAGATATTTTGAAAGATGTCCGCTATCCCTAATCTTTAATTTTTCAACAATTTCTCTTCGTGTAAAGCCAGCATTAAGCTGGCTCAAAAGATTTACAATTGATTTCATTATCTCAGGATTCCTGAAGCCTGATTCGAAAAGCCTGTTGTATTCATCTTTCAGTTTTGCATTTGAAAGAAACAGAAGTTTATCCACATTCTGAGCCAGACTTAAGCCGCGTTCAAAGTATCCGAGGTAAAATGGAATACCACCGAAAATCATATAGCTTTGAACTATGTCGTAATCGGAAATTATCAGATTATTTGATTTGAAGAATTCCTTGCATTCAGCAAGAGTAAATGGCTCCAGTTTGAGTTCATGAGTAACCCGGTTATAAAGTCCGCCGTGATTATCGATAAGTTTGTCTAAAATCCAGGAATTGGCGCTGCCGCAAACTACAACCATGATGTTTGAGCGGTGACAGGCCCAGGTATTCCAGAAGCCTTCGAATGCAGTAATGAAACCAGAGCCGGGAGTGTCGAGCCATGGAAGTTCATC
>DGTW01000143.1 GCA_002393835.1 Treponema sp. UBA4326 | reverse complement strand
CCAGAAGAAAGCGACAAAATCCACGAAAAGCTCCGCCTCATTGAGGAAGAAATTTTCTCAGGCCTGGGTCTTCCTTTCCATGTCGTTGACACATGCACAGGCGACTTGGGTGCTCCAGCTTACCGAAAATGGGACCTTGAAGCCTGGATGCCAGGCCGGGCAAACGAGGCTCACCCGGAAGGCGACTATGGCGAAGTCACTTCTACTTCAAACTGCACTGACTACCAGGCTCGCCGCCTGAACGTTAAATACCACGACGATGACGGAAAGAACAAGTATGTTCACATGCTCAACGGAACCGCTATTGCCGTAGGCCGTGCAATGCTTGCTATTCTCGAAAACTATCAGAATGCAGACGGATCTGTCTCAATTCCTGAGGTTCTCGTTCCTTACTGTGGCTTCGACAAGATTCTGCCTAAGGCACAGAAGAAAGACCCGGTTTACCACGCAGCAAAGAAATAGTCTAACAGGAAATCCATCCATTGATTTCCTGTTAGTACGAGAATTTTCGTTCCGAAAATTCTCTCCCAAAATTTACCCTGCATCCATGCAGGGCATTATTGGTATCAAACATGCTTAATCCGGAAAACAGGCTTTTAAGGGGAATTTTCTATTTACTCATATTTATGAGTGTGATTCTTGCGGGAACCATACTCAAGCTTTTGGAATCTTTCCTTAAGCCTGTTGTCCTTGCCCTGCTTTTGGCGGCGGTCTTCTATCCTATCATCAAAAGACTGAACACAAAATTCAAGATTCCATGGAGTCTCGGCATTTTTATTGTTTATTTCCTTTTCATCGTGATGTTTTTCGGCATAGGCAATATTCTGACTACAAGTTTCCTTTCAATCGCCGATTCCTATCCAAAATATGAGGCTCGCTTTCAGACAATTTACAGAGCACTTCAGGAGAGTTTTGCAAACAGCTCAGATTCCGGCCTGCTCACATTCTTTTTTGACTTCAACAAGGATCAGACCCTGCTAGAAAATATCAGCAGCCAGCTGAACATACTTCCGCTTTTAAAGAATTTTGCCCTCAATTTTACGAATTTTTTGACATCATTTACGAAAACAACCTTTCTGATTCTGCTTCTTTCGATTTTCCTTTTGATTGAAATGAAGTTCACAAAAGAAAAGATTTTTGCGGCTTTTTCTGCCAGCAACAGCGAAAAAATCCACGATATAATGCACAAGGTAGCCATTCAGACCACCCATTATATTTCAATCAAGTTTTTAATTTCCCTAATGACGGGTTTTCTCGTTTACCTTTTCTGTCTTCTAGCCCGCATTGATTTTCCCCTTATCTGGGGATTTTTGGCCTTTCTCCTGAATTTCGTTCCAACATTCGGCTCAATCATTTCCAGCGCAATCACGATTCTTTTTGCCTTCATTCAGTGGTATCCTTCTCTCTTTCCAGTGCTTCTGATTGGAATTGCCGTAATTGCCATCAACCTGATTCTGGGAAACATCATTGAGCCAAGAATTGAGGGAGAAAATCTGGGCATTTCCCCCTTCGTCATTCTCGTCAGTCTGTCTTTGTGGGGCTGGCTTTGGGGATTCATGGGACTGATTATCGCCGTCCCTCTCACCGTCATCATAAAAATTTTCTGTGAGGGAATATCTTTCCTTAGGCCAATAGGCATTCTTTTGGGAAGCGGAAAAATCGCCGGAAGCATACAAAAAGAAGATAAAAAAACTCACTCAAACCAGTAGCTTGACACCGGATAAATTCTCCTTCGATGAAAGAAATCGACCGTATCGCTGTAGCCTTTTTTTATCAGCAGTTCGATTCTTTCCCGACTGAAATTTGCCGTTCCGTCAAGGATTCCTTCTAAAAAGCCATCTCCATCCAAATCAATGCTGGGAAAAAGCTCGATAATGTTGATTTTGTCGTAGTCTTTTGCCTGAATGCGTCTGGAAACATGGTTTTTATCAGAAAGATATACGACTATGATGTTTTTTATTGATGGAAAGTTATCGATAATGGGCTTTATGGGAAGATTGTCTCCCCCAACGCTCTCCTCGCCGCCATCAGAGTAAAAATGCCCCCCATCGCCGTCATCGACGAAAACTGAATCACAAATTACAGGGAAAGCCGAAGAGGCAAGCAGTTTGTTTTTTATGTCCTCCTCAGAGTCATTGTTAAGGTAAAAATAGTATGAGTGGCTTCCAGCACCGGCACCGAGAATGTGGGTGTTAAAGAATTTCAGGATTTTTAGCCTGTCACGAACAGATGTTGCATAAACTGAAATTCTGGAGTCATAAAGCTCTTCAAGCGGAAGGCTGTCTAATATTTCTGAAAGCCCCTTCTGGGAGATGAGGGAGCCGTCCCGGGTCAGTTTATGACTGACTTCCTCTAACCAGAGTCGCTGAGCCTGGGCAGAATCTGTAATGGCGAATAAGGCAGCATTCAAGGCACCAACGCTGCTGCCTGAAATTACGCTTGTTTTCTGGGCAATACCATATTCAGACAGGGCTTTCCAGACACCGACCTGATAGGCTCCCTTTCCGCCACCGCCGGAAAGCACAAGGGCATATTCCTGGGCAAAGAGAGATGAAAAGAAGCATAAAAGAAAAATAAAGAGCGTTTTCCTGACCGTCATTTTTGCTTTCTCTTTTTATCAAGGCTGAAATGAAGAGAGCCGTTTTCCTTTATGTCAGGGAAAAAATTGGAGGCCATCCGGAAATAATTGTGCTCCATCAGAGCCGTTCTGTCCCTCTTTATGAAAAAATAACGCAAATTTGAGATTACAAGCCGCTCAGGAATCAAAAATTCCACTTTGGAATAAATTCTATCCTCATTGACGAAAAATTTTCTTCCACGCTGGCTTCCGTTGGCATCGGCAAGGGGCAGCATTTCCCCATAAATCAGGGGAGCATAGGCAAATCGCTTTTCCCACAAATCCTCGAAGCCAATGCCGTTTTTTTTGGCAAAATCAATCCAAAGCCTGCTGTCGTCAGACTGAGCGAGAGCATAGCGAAGGTATTTTTTTCCGTCAACAAGAATGGGATACTCATATTCAGACTGGGTTGAAAGCCAGTAGCCCCTGATGTCGTCAAGACTTGCCGCCGCATACCAGCCCTGGGGGACAGAAGAATCTGTAGAGGCACAGGAAAACAGAAGAAAAAGCTGAAAAATTCCCGCCAGGCTGAGAAGTGAGATGCTGATTCTTCTGTTTTTCATTGCTTTTGCCTATTGAATTTTTGGCGTTTTTGCAAGAGAAGCGGCAATTTCCTCGTCTGTCGGAATGTAGTCGCTCAT
>DGTW01000090.1 GCA_002393835.1 Treponema sp. UBA4326 | reverse complement strand
GTTTACTGTGCGGACTACCAGGGTATCTAATCCTGTTCGCTCCCCGCACCTTCGCACCTCAGCGTCAGTCATCCGCCAGGAGCCTGCCTTCGCCATCGGTGTTCTTCCAGATATCTACAGATTTCACCCCTACACCTGGAATTCCGGCTCCCCTTCAGTGACTCCAGCCCTGCAGTTCCCGGGGCAGCTACGCGGTTAGGCCGCGCAATTTCACCCCAGGCTTGCTGAGCCGCCTACATGCCCTTTACGCCCAATGAATCCGAACAACGCTTGCACCTTACGTGTTACCGCGGCTGCTGGCACGTAATTAGCCGGTGCTTATTCACGGTCTACCGTCACCCTCCGGACATTCTCTTCCAGAGGCCTTCCTCGACCCCAAAAGGACTTTACAACCTTCCGGCCTTCATCGTCCACGCGGCGTCGCTCCGTCAGACTTTCGTCCATTGCGGAATATTCTTAGCTGCTGCCTCCCGTAGGAGTCTGGGCCGTATCTCAGTCCCAATGTGCCCGGTCGCCCTCTCAGGCCGGGTACCCGTCGTAGCCTTGGTGGGCCTTTACCCCGCCAACAAGCTGATGGGCCGCAGGCCGCTCCCCCGGCGGAGCCGAAGCTCCTTTCCTCCCGTAGCTCCAGCCTACGGGACCGTATCCGGTATTACCCTGTGTTTCCACAGGCTATCCCCGCCCGGGGGGTGCGTCACCCACGCGTTACTCACCAGTCCGCCGCTCTGGGGCAGTGCAAGCACTGCCTTGCCGCCCGACTTGCATGCTTAAGACGCGCCGCCAGCGTTCGTTCTGAGCCAGGATCAAACTCTCCATGATTATTCCAAGGTCCCGAAGGACCGAAGATTACCACAAATCATTGCCTGACCTTATCATTTCATCTTGGATTGAATTGATTAGGAACTCCATCAGGGCCTCTCGGCCCCGCTGGCTTGTTTTTTTTGTATGCTGTGATGTCACACGCTGAACCAGACTTCTGTTTGTCTGCCTCACGTTTGTCTTTTCTTTCCGTCACTGGTATGCTGTTCAAAGAACTTTGTGCCCGCCGCTTGTTGTCAGCGGGTGAGAATGAATATATCACGGCTTATATTTTCTGTCAACACTTTTTAAAATTTTTTTTTATTTTTTTTGTTTTTTTTCCGCTGTTTTTTTTCCGCTTCCCCCTGCGGCCGGAGGACGCCCCCGCACGGGCCGGCTCCTAACATCATCAACTTAAGCCCCTCTATTTAAAGAATTCCAAATAAGATAAAATTCCTTAGGTGGGAAAAATAGGTGGGGCTTACATTCAAGAAAAGATGGGAAACTGTTACAGGTGAGATAAAAACAAAAGACACAGAAGAAAAAGCAAGAGGAGATAACAAGAAAGCATTTACACGTAAAAGAAAAATGCCAGTCTGTGATATTATAATAAGTATCTTGACAAGCAGGAAGCAGACGTGCGCAATGGAACTAAGGAATTTTTTCAAGGCAAAGAACCAGGAACAAATCTCAAAGCAGGCATATTTCAAAGCCCGCCAGAATTTAAATCCTGAAGTTTTTACATATCTGAATGATAAGTATCTGAATAATTTTTATAGCTGTACCGATGAGGTAAAGACATGGAATGACTATGTGGTTCTGGCAATAGACGGAAGCAAGGTGGAAATACCTAACTCGAAAGAAAACAGGGAGAAGTATGGAGCCTTGCGAAATCAGCACGGAACAGAAAGTCCTGCAAGGGCAATGATAAGCGGGCTGTTTGACGTTTACAACAAGTTCTTCCTGGATCTGCAAATTTGTAATGTCAGGGAATGTGAGCTTGGCGCGGCAGAAAGAAACCTGGATGCAATTGGAAGAATAGGAATCAAACAGAAAGTTCTTGTAATTTTTGACAGGGGATATCCAAGTTTTGAGCTCTTATATTACCTTGAGAAAACAGGAATAAATTACATCATCCGTCTGACTGCTGGTAAATTTAATAAAGAAAGAGCGATGTTAAAATCTGATGATGAAGAAATCTCGCTTGAAATAAACAGAAAGAGACTGGAAAGAGTAAAGGCAAGGAATCCTGAGCTTTATGAGAAAATGAGAAGCCTTAAAAGCATAAATACAAGGGTCGTAAATGAAATCAGCCCGTCAGGAAAGGGATTTTCTGTTCTTACGAATCTCCCGGCAAAAATCAGAGGGGAAGAAATATGTTCTGCATATTTCCTGAGATGGAAAATCGAAGAAGCTTATCATACCTTGAAAAACAAGATGAAGTTTGAGAGTGTCAGTGGTCAGGCAAGCATTTATGTCGAGCAGGATTTCCTTGCACAGATTAATGTATATAACATGATGGAGGATATGATTGAGTATGTCGAAGAGCAGCTTCTGAAAACAGAAGAAAAGAAATCAAAATATCATCAGCACCTGAACGAGAATATGGCCATAGGTCTGTTCGCACAGGATTTCATAAAAATTCTCATTGAAAGTAATAAGCGGAGAAAAAATCGATTAATAAAAACATTAGAAAACGAGATGAAAAAATATTTGCTTCCCAAAAGAGATTCAATTTCTAAAAAAAGAAGGTTCAGGGACGCAAATAAATATTCTGCAAACCAAAAAAGTAGCTTTTAGACCTTAAGTTGATGATGTTAAGCATGCTAGCATGCGATTCCGATAAGCCGTTTTCACGACTG
>DGTW01000367.1:511-10321 GCA_002393835.1 Treponema sp. UBA4326 | reverse complement strand
GCATGATTGTCACCCTGGAACCAGGGCTTTACGATCCTGAGCTGGGCGGTGTCCGGTTGGAAAATGATGTTCTTATTACAGGAGACGGAAACGAAGTCCTGACCCATTCAAAGATTATCAGGATTTAGTCGAACAAAACATTCTCAAGCACAGAAAATGCAAAAAGACATGGCCGGAATCGGGGTTCTGACAAAATGTCGCTTGAACTTGTTCACCGCGACATTTTTGGCAGGTTCCCGATGGGAGGCCATGTCTTTTTGTTTTATCTCGTAATTGCTAAATGTTTTTTTCGAGGGAATCTGCCTCCGCGTTGAGGACTTCCCGCAAGGTATCGTCCTCAAGGCCTTCGCTCAATTTGCGCAAGTCTGCGAGGACTTCCTTAACAAGCTCTATGCCTTCTTTTTCGCTGGCCTTCTTTTCCGGGTTTTCGTGAATCAAGCCTGAGCGAATCAAAGCCTTTGTGGTGGCGTAAAGGCCAGGTTTTCCAGAAAGTTTTGAAATCACATAATCCAAAAGCAGGCGATTGCGGCTGGTCATAAACTCTCGGCGTTGTTCAGTCGGTAAGTATTCCAGCATTTCGCGCAAGGTCTTGAACATTGAGAGGAATGAGCGGAAGCGGTAGAGTAAGCTTCTGTCTTCGATTGCCGCAATGATTGAGGGAAGCATGTTGATGGCCCGTCGCAGGGTAAGATCGTCAACTTTGGGGCCTTCATTTGCGGGGGATTTTTCTTCAAATTCTTCTGTTTCTTCGTTCATCGGCTCTTTCTCCATAATGTCTTCGTCAAAAAGCTCATCCTCACCCTCTAATTCATTATCATCCAGAATTTCGGATTCGGCAAGTTTTTCTTCTGCGGAAAGCAAATCTTCGTCAAGGAATGAGTCGTCTTCCTGAGTTTCCTCAAAGCTCTCTTCTTCCCGACTCTGGGGAGTGGCATCTTCTACAAGTGCTTCTGAATCAAGCTCTTCTTCCTCTGCTTTCGGGGCGGCATCTTCTACAAGAGGCTCAGCTGAGGCTTCTTCGGCAAGAGTCTCGTCTTCAGGCTCTTCTGCGATTGCTTCTTTTTGCGGCGGCAGGACTCTTGCGGCCTGTGCGGCATCGGCTACCTGATTGGCGGCTGCCCATGCGCTTTCGGCGGCGTAATTTGCCTTTTCTGCCAGTTCAGCAGCTCTTTTTATCTGCTCTTCGATTTTGTCCAGAGAGTCTTCAGTGATTTCTTTTTTTTGTGCGGCAGGGCTTTCAACTTCTGGACTTCTGTAAGAATCAGCATGGATGTTTGCATCTGTCAGAATCTCATTTCCTTCTGGAAGGGGAACGAAATCATTATTGATGTCATCGTCTTCATCAATGGGCGCTCCGTCGTCGATAAGCTCATCGAAAACATTGTTCTTGCCTTCTTCGAGGGCATTTTCGCCTGATTTAAGCAGGCTGGCGACAGATTCAATGTCATCGGCTCCAGAGGAAGTGTTGGCCAGCTTTTCCATTCCGAATTGCTCGAAATTAAAGTCTTCGTCATTTGGATCTGCGTTTTCGCTTTCATCAGCATTTCCGCTTGCATCTTCGCTTTCTGCGGCGATTTGACCTTCATTTTCCGGGGCTGCCATTTCATCAGCCTGATTTTCCTGTTTTTCTGAACTTCCAGCCTCTGCAAGTGTCTCTTTGGCTTCTTCATTCTGTTCATTTACAGAAAGTGAGGGCGAGTCAACTTCTTCAACCAGGGAATTTGCCTCGATTTTACCGCCGGAGAAAAGAGAGTCAAAATCAATGGGTGAATTGTCAAAATTTCCTGCACCGATAATGTCGAGGTTGGCATCATCTCCCACGATTCTCTCTGAGGCATCCTTTGAGCGCTGATTGTAGGGATCGGCATTGCTTGCTTTTTTGTAGAACTGCAGGGCTTTTCCCATAAGGTTTTTCTTTTCGTAAAGTTCGCCGAGGCTGACCATGGCATTCGCATCATTAGGCTTTTTCTGTATTGCGGCGAGAAGGTAAGGCTCGGCTTTGTCAGTTCTTCCTGTCTGAATGAATCTTTCGCCCCAGTCCCGGTAAACATCATTGTAGTCCGGGTTGATTTTTTTGATTTGCGCAAAGCAGGTCTCTGCCTTTTCCATTTCGCCCTTGCAAATGTGGTACTGACCGAGAAGGTTTAGTGCCTGAAGGTCATTTTTATTGATGACACGGAGTTTTTCGATTTTTTCATAGGCTTCATCCAGCTCATTTGCTGAAAGGTGAATGTGAGCTGCCTGTCTTATAATCTTTGTGTCGTCAGGATGTTTTTTTTCAGCCTTGTTTATTGTCTCCAAGGCTTCATCAAATTTTCCCTGACTTTCAAGAGAGTAGGCGAGACCCATGAGGGCATTTTTGTAATTTTCATCGCTATTGAGGGCTTTCTTGAATTCTGACTCAGCGTTGTCAAAAATGCTCTGCCGGTTGTAGACATTTCCTTTTGCCGTGTGCATTTTTACATCGTCTGGGTTGATTTTGAGAGCCTGACTTACGACTTCATCTGCTTCGCTGACTTTATCCTGTGCGAGAAGAAGGTCGGCATAGGATTCGATTGCTTCTGTCCAGCCCGGTTTTGCCCGCAGTGCTCCCTCGAAGAATCCGAGAGCCTTCGTCTTGTCGCCAATTTCAGCATAACTTTTCGCAATGTTGAACTGAAGGATTGGGTGGTTTGCGTCAAATTTGAGGCCTCTGTTATAGGCTTCGATTGCCTTTGCATGGTTTCCCTGAAGGGCGTAAATGGCTCCCAGATGATTGTTTGCAAGGACATCAGAAGGAGTTTCTTCGACAACTTCCTCAAAGCACTTGATTGCGTCATCGTAACTGCCCATCTGGCGGTAGGTAAAGCCCAGGTTGTAGGCAATTTTTGCCCTGTTTTTTGGGTTCCCGTCACAGCTGGCACGGGCCTGCTCCAGCAGGGCTATTGACTCGTCATATTTTTTCTGACGGCGGTAAATGCCGGAGATTGCGATGAGGGCATCAGGATTTTCTTCGTTTGTTTTCAGAACTTGCTGAAAAATAGTTAAAGCCTGGTCGTCTTTACCTGCCTTTGTGTAAAGATTTCCAAGCTGCATTTTGTAGTCGATATTTTCAGGCTCTTCCATTATAAGGCTTTTGTAAATTTTAGCGGCCAGAGTGAAGTCGTGGGCAATCAGGGCCGATTTTGCCCTATTCAACAAGGTATTTGAGTCAGACATTTTTTTCTCCGTTTTTTATATTTTCGTTACTTTTTTGCCAGTCGAGAGCTGGGACGGGCGAAAACTTCTTTTGAAAGGCTGCCGTTGATTCTTCCGTCTATCTTAGAATAAGCACTTACAGCAAAATAGTAAATCCTTCCGTTTTCAAGTCCTGTGAGTGTTACGCTGGTTCTGTTCCCCACATTAACCGGCGAGTTACCCTGAATGGCCATACGCCCCAGATACTCTCCGGGCCTGTTGCCGTAGTAGACATAGTAGCCGCCCGCATTGTCGTCAACAGAATAGCTCCAGTTCAGCGTTACCGAGCCGTCTCCAGCTTGGGCTGTAATCTTGAAAGGAGGCAGAGGCTCAGCCTGCTCGTCATACTTGACGGCTATTTCCGAAAGCCGTGGTGTCTGGCTGCCCTTGCCGTCAGGAAGGAATTCAGCATAAAGCTGGAAGTATAGCCCTTTTATTCCTGAAATTTTTTCGCCGGGACTTATTTCCCGCCATTCAGGATAGCTGTCGTTCCAGCCGTAGCAGTTGTCGCCTGAGCGAATGTAAAAGCGAATGTCAGTTTCAGGCGGAACGGACATTAGAGTGTCAATTTGCTCGATTACGGCCGAATGGGAAACAAGAATAGGCTTTGTCAGTAATTTCCCGCCCTTTGTCTTGTATTTTTCGTTGCCTGTGAGCAGAATGTCGTTTTTCTCCAGGGCGTAAGGGAGCCTTGAAATCCTGAAACTGTCAATTTTTCCAACATAGTCCGGGCAAATTTCAAGGTCTGCCTTAACGCCCAGTTTCGGATAGCAGATTGTGCCGTTTTCATGCCCATTTTTCGTGACGAAAACCAGTGATTCAGTTCTTCCGTCAATCAGATATTCGAGAAGTCCGCTTTCCTCGTCAAATGAAACTGTGTGCCTGGCCCATTTGTTCGGAACGACCGTGTTATAACCCGCAAGGTGAATTTCACTGGCCCTATATCCAATGAAAATGTTTTTGAAAGTCCATTCCAGGTGGTTTTTGTAAAATGATGCCAGAATCATCTGGTATTCTGAATTAATGTCATCATTGAGGGCTGAGCGCCAAGAGAGGACAGCTTCTCCGTTTTCGGCAAGGGTAGGGCAAAGCCAGAATTCGATGGTGAAAGAGCCCATTGCCCCGCTTTTTCCGAAAAGAGCCTTTTTATTGCCATTTAAGGTAAGGCCTTTGTTTATTCCACGGCTTAGGGCTGAACCGTTTCCTTTTACGGCATCATCCGTGCAAACCAGATTGTTCTCGGAGACAGTGTAATTTCCTGTAAGGTCGTGGACTTTTTCTTCATCAAAGCTGAGGTACAAGTCTGTCGTTGGATTCGCATTCCCCAGCTTCGTTGAAAGCTCAATGGCATTGTAGCCGAAGAGACCGTTTTTTTCCCCGACGCTGACACCATCAAGGCTTGCGATTTCTTTCCAGCCTTCATCTCCACCAAGAATCAGTGTTTTTGGGGTCGCAAAAAGTGCCAGTGCAGAGAGCAGCGTGCAATGAGCGGCAAGGAGTAATTTTTTGGACACGGAAAAAAGGCTCAGCCTTTCACTGACACTTTCTGAAAAATTCACTAAAATAGACGCAAATTTCATTATGAATACCACCTCTAACCCAAATTACGAGAAACTTCACGAAACAGCGTTAAAGGCGCCCTCCTCAAGCGGTGTATATTTGTGGCGGAATCAAGAAGAGACCGTCATCTATGTCGGCAAGGCTAAGAACCTGAAGAACAGGCTCTCATCTTATTTTTCGGGCAACAGGGCCATTAAGACCGAGCTGCTCGTTTCAAATGCGGCTTCAATTGAGTACATTACGACAAGCAATGAATACGAGGCCTTTCTTCTTGAGAACAACCTGATAAAAAAATACACGCCCCGCTATAACATTCAGCTCAAGGACGGAAAATCTTACCCTGTTCTCAAAATCACAAAGGAGGAATTTCCCCGCTTTTACAAGACCCGTCAGGTTCACCGCAATGACGGCGCCGCATATTTCGGCCCTTATCCAGATGCTTCAGCCCTCGACACTTTCATCGACACGCTCTACAAGGTTTACCCTGTGCGCCACTGCCGGACATTCAAAAAGCGTGAGGCTCCCTGCATGTATTATCACATCGGGCAATGTAAAGCCCCCTGCTGTAATAAAATAGATAAAGAGACCTATAACATATATATCGAAGAAATAAAGTCCTTACTTGAGGGAAAAGGGGAGGAAACGACGGCAAAAATCACTGACCAAATGAAAGCTGCCGCCGCCAGCCTGAACTTTGAGAAAGCTGCCCGCTTGCGTGACGGACTCAGGGCACTCACAATCATGCAAAACCAGAACATAGTCGAGGACTTTGCCTCCGAAGACCGGGATTACATCGCCCACTGGCGGGAAGGGGAATTGGTTAGCTTTACGGTTCTTAAAATCCGTGACGGAAAGCTTCTCGGCCGTGACAATTATCGGGTTGAAAGCATGAACGAGGACAACGAGCTTCTGGAGGAATTTGCCCGCGCCTACTACAGCGAGGAAACTTCTCTGCCACCCAAGATTTTTGTCGATGAAAATGACGATACGGAGTTTTTGGAGCGTTTTTTATCCACAGATTTGCACAGATTTTCACAGATTAAAGATTCAGAGGGCGGTCCCTGCCTTGCGGCAGGTCGGGCTTTCCAGGGTTCCGCTGACGCTCCATTGCTACATTCCTCCGCTACGCTTCGTCATTCCGCAACTGCTACGCAGCCCTTACAATCCCTACCGCATGAAAACGGGCACAGCGAGACTCTCTCAAAACCTGTCTCACAGTTTTTGCCCCCGCAGGGCGGGGTCGCTCCCTACCTACCGCAGAAAAGCGAAGCTGGGAGCGTTCCGCAAACAATTCTTGAGCGAGTGACATCTTCCTCTTCCCGCCGGGACATTGCCGCTTTGAACATGGCTCGGGAAAACGCAAAGGAAGATATAATCCGCCGCCTTCGGGAGAGGGGAGACATGCCCGCTTTGAATGAGCTTAAGGATTTACTTCACCTGCCCCGCCTGCCAGAGCGAATCGAAGGCTTTGATATTGCCCACATCGGCGGAAAATTCCCGGTTGCTTCCCTTATCAGCTTCTGGAAGGGAAACCCGGACAAAAAAAATTACCGCTATTTCCGCCTTAAAACTACAAACGGCGTTATCGACGACTTTGCCTCAATGCGGGAGGCCGCCACCCGCCGCTATTCCCGCCTTTCAAACGAAAAGGCAGAGTTGCCAGACCTTATCTTAATCGATGGTGGTATTGGCCAGGTAAATGCCGTCGACGGAATCCTTAAAATGCTGGGACTTGAAATTCCTATTGCTGGCCTGGCCAAGCGTGACGAAGAAATCTGGCGGCCACATGCAAGCCAGCCGATCTGCCTGCCTCGCCGTAGTGATGCCCTTCGCCTTTTGCAGCGAGTCCGAGACGAAACCCACCGCTTTGCCACCAGCCGAAATCAGACTCTTCGTACCAAAGAAAACACTGTCTCTGTTTTTGCAAGCCTTCCCCATGTCGGCGAAAAGAGGGAGAAAATTCTCATAAAAGAATTTGTTACCCTCGAAAACCTTGCGGCCTCTCAGGAAGCAAAAATTGCCCAGAGCCTGAATGTCCGCTCAGACATTGCGACGGAAATCCTGCTTGCCGCCCGTGCCGCCCTCGAAAAACGGAACGAGACAAAAAAAGCCAAGGAAAACATGTTTGCCGCCCAGCTGGGAAAAGACCAAAGCCAGGAAAAAGAAAACTATGCCTCAAGCCTGGCCGATGAGGCTCTGTCGGATTTGTAGACTGACAGCGGAGGCAAGAATTTGTCTTTTGTATTCAAATTTTTCCTCTTTTGTGCTATTCTGTCTCATCAGCTGAAAAAAGGAGCTTTTTTATGCAGTTAGACCCAAAGGTACAGAGAATCATTGACTGGCGAGAGAGCATTGCCGTTCTGCCGGACAACCATTTTTTTGAAATTATAAGAATGTACCTGGGCGAAATAAAAACTCCCTTCAACAAACAGAAGCTCATTGAGGAGCTGGGGGCCTTTATCCGCCGGGAAGAAAACCGCCGCACCCTCATTTCTCTTTTGAGCGAGACTGACCTGCGCATCATTACTGCGGTCAAATATATTTCATCTGCAACCCAGGAAAAGCTTTATTCATTTTTTGCCGGCACTTACACTTTTGCCCAGCTTTACGAGCGCCTTCTCAACCTCGAAGAACGCCTCATTCTTTACCGGAAAAGCGACCGCAGCGGAAAAACCATCGTCCTCATCAATCCTCATCTCGAAGAAGACCTGGAGCCTTACACCAAGCAGTCAGTCCTTTTGGAATCACCTGAATATGCAGGCCTTTCTTATGAGGAGCCGGCTTCACTTTCACCAGAACTGATTGCGGCCTATATTTCCTTCATTCACAAAAACCATGACCTGTGCAAGGCCGACGGTTCCTTCAAAAAACGCACCGAAAGCGAAATTGAGCGCCTTTTCCCCGGCAAGACCGACATGCTTTTCAATCTCACAAAGGCTTTCATCAACCTTTCCCTTCTCCGGGAGGCAGGCGAAGGTTACGAAATCGACAAAAACAAATTCCTCGCCTTTGCCCGCCTGGACGAGCGACTTCAGTACGCCTATTTTTGCGTTGCCAGCGCAGGGCGTTTTTCCCGAAGCTCACTTGTCCGTCAGGCAAAACTTCTCCTCGATGTGGCGACCTCAGTTCCTCATGAAGGCTTTTCAAGAAGCATAATTTTGCGCCTGGCTTATCTTATTTCAGAAGACCAGAGCGACGGCACCGGAATCCCTGCAATGGGAACAAGTTCTCGCTTCTCTGCCATTTTGAACCGGGCAAGGGCAAGTCAGGGAGAAGTCGAGCAGGACTCAGCAATCATTGAGCATGATTCAGACCTTTCTTCAATTTTGGACCGCCTGATTGAGTGCGCATCCCTTTTCGGAATCTTCTCAAAAAAAGGAATCGACATTCACGGCGAGTCAATTTTTGTTCCGGGCGCCATTTTCGACGATGTTGAGCGTTTTGAAGAGACACCAAAGTGCCTGAGCGTTGACGCAGGCTTCAATGTCACCCTCATGCCAGGCCTTCCTTTGGAGAACCTCATTCCCCTCATGGATTTTATGGAGCTTAAAACCTTTGACACGGCGGCCGTTTTTGAAATCAACCGCAAGTCTATCATGCGGGGCTTTGACGCAGGCCTTTCGGCAAACAGGATTTTCTCCCTGCTCAAAAAATATTCTCCCTACGAAATCCCGCAGAATTTGGAGATTTGCGTTGACGACTGGAGCCGTTCATATTCTTCGGCCACGATTTTCAAAGGCTATGTCCTTCAGGTCAGCTCAGAAAAGGCCTCAATCACCGAAAACAATCCCGCAATTGCTCCTTTTATCGCGGCAAAACTTGCAACGGGAATCTATCTTCTTTCAGTTGAAAGTGACGAGCAGGCACAGGCGATTATCGCACGCAGCGGCCTCGACTTCATCGGGAAAATCAAGACTCCCGAAAAAACATACGAGAGCATCGGCTTCCCGGAATTCGTCGTCCCTCAAAAGACAGACCGCTTCGACACGAGCGAAGAGCCTGCCCCGACCTCAGACGAAGAGCGGGCAGCCCATTTTGAAGCAATGCGGGCCGAGCTTGAAAAACTCAATCTTCCTCCCGAAAAAAAAGAAGGCCTGGCCCAGCGAATCCAGCACAAAATCATTTTGTCACCGGCCCAGCTCCGTGCAGACAGCGTAAAATTCGAGCGAATTGAGGCCGGCGGAATGGATTTTTCAGGCAAACTTCACATTGTCGAAGGCTCAATCTCAAACAACAGCATGGTCGAGCTTCAGTTTGACGACCGTGTGATTGTGGGTGTTCCCCTTTCCATCACAAAAACCGGCACCGATGCCACAGTTCTCATGGAAGTAATGCCCGACAGGGAAGAAAAAGTTCTCTCAATCGGACAGGCAAAGTTCGTAAAAAGAATTCGTGGAAGCGTTTTGAGATAACAGGCAACAGGTAGCAGTTGGCAAGTTGCAGTTTGGGGGCTTCCGCTGCTACTTCGCTTACGCTCCGTAACGCAGCGGCCGGGCTTTTCGGGGTTCCGTGCTAGCCGCACTCCATTGCCTCCACTACGCCTACGCAACACAGTTGCTTCGGAGAGTCGCTAAAACGCTCCCTGCGTTCCGGCAACGGCTACGCCGCCCCTACAATCCCTAGCCCTGTGCTTACTTCTGGATTTTGTAGACCATGTTTCGCACTAAATTCCCTGGCATAATCTTCGTGAGAAATGCGAAAATCTGAGTGGAAAGGCCGGGAAGAGCCAGAATTTTTCCCTTCATCAGCTTTTTGTAGCCGTAGCGTGCAATGTATTTCGAATCCGCAAAAATCAGGCTCTTGAATATTTTTGAAGAGCCAGCTTCCGCCCTGTCCCAGAAATCCGTTGCAACCGGCCCCGGGCAGAGAGCCGTAACCGTTACGCCTGTGTGCTTCAGTTCGACAGAAAGGGCCTCCGTAAAGGATCGGACGAAAGCCTTTGTGGCATAATAAACCGACATTTTTGGCCCCGGCATAAAACTTGCGATTGAAGCCACATTCAAAATCCGCCCGCTTTTTCGAGCCGTCATTTGC
>DGTW01000367.1:0-467 GCA_002393835.1 Treponema sp. UBA4326 | reverse complement strand
AGCCGTCATTTGCGGAAGGAAAAGCCTCGTAAGTTCGGTGAGAGCCAGAATGTTCAGGTGAATCATCTGGTTTTGCTTTTCAAGATTGCAGTCAGCGAAAAGCCCCCAGTCACCAAATCCTGCGTTGTTCACAAGCACATCGACTGAAATGTTCTGCTCCTGTGTAAAAGCAAGGACCTTTTGCGCCGCCCCGTCCTTTGACAAATCACACTCGAAGACAGAAGCCTTGATTTTGTGAGCCGATTCCAGCTCATTTTTGAGTTCGTCTAATTTTTCTTTCCGTCTGGCAACCAGAACAAGGTCGAACCCGTCAGATGCAAAAAGCCGGGAAAGTTCCGCCCCAATTCCGCCAGAGGCACCAGTGATAAGTGAAGTCATATTGATTTGATTTTAGTTTGTCTTCGAGGGGCTTGTCTACTCTTCCGGGGCGAGGCCGCAGGGACTCCGCATTATATTGCATTTGCAGG
>DGTW01000219.1 GCA_002393835.1 Treponema sp. UBA4326 | reverse complement strand
GGCGGCATTTTCCGCAACATGGACGCAAACCTGGAGGAAGCGGCGACAATCCTTGACACCCCAAAATGGAAGAGCTTCCTTTGCATCACTCTTCCTCTGGTAAAGCCCGCGATTCTTTCTACGATTCTTCTTGTTTTCGGAAGCGCAATGGGAAGCTATCCTGTTCCCCATTATCTTGGGCTCACGACCCTGTCAACGAAATATGTCGCCTTGAGTTCGGCCCGTGCGGGTGAGGCCAGCATTATCGCAGTCATTATGATGATTTTTGGCGTTGCCATTCTTATGCTCAACCAGACCAGCACTTCAAGCCGCAAAAATTACACCACTGTCACTGGAAAGAGCGGTCAGATTTCAAAGGCCAACCTTGGCCGTTATGGAAAGTACATCGTTGCCGGAATCTTTATGATTCTCACTCTCTTCACCAGCATTTACCCGATTATCTCATTCGGAATCGAGACCTTCCTTCCCAATCCTGGCGATTACAGCTTCCTTAAGACAGGCGATTTCTCCCACCTTACAACAAAATGGTGGACGACATCGGACACTCTGGGCGAGTACGGCCTTTTCGGTCAGCTGGGTATGCTTCACAACAAGCAAATCTGGAAGGCTTTTGCAGGCCAGCTTTATGTTGCCCTTGTCTGTGCTTTGTGTGCGGGTACAATCGGAACTCTGGTCGGCTATGCGGTCAGTAAGCACAGACGTAACAAGGCTGCGGCTTATGTCAATTCAGTGGCCTTCCTTCCTTACCTTATGCCGTCTCTTTCTGTCGGCGTTGCCTTCCTTATTTTCGGAAAAACGCTTTCAATCGGCGGAACCTTCCTGATTCTCATGCTCACTGGTACTGTAAAATACATTCCTTTTGCAAGCCGGGCTTCCCTCAATTCAATGCTGCAGATTTCAGGCGAGATTGAGGAGGCGGCCATCATTCAGGATATTCCATGGGTAAAGCGAATGTTCGGAATCATCATCCCGATTCAGAAAAGCTCAATCATCTCAAGTTTCCTTCTTCCGTTTATGACCTGTCTGCGAGAACTCACTCTCTTCATGCTGCTCTGCGACCAGTTCAAGATTATGACTACGGCCATGGATTACTTCGACGAGATGGGCTTGTATGCTTTCTCTAGCGGTATGAACCTGATTCTTATCGTCACGATTCTTATTTTCAATGCTCTTATCAACAAACTCACCGGAGCCAGCATTGACAAAGGTGTAGGAGGAAAATAATGCCACAAATTAAATTAACGAATGTCACGAAACGCTGGGGAAAATTCTACGGCGTCGATAGATTGAATCTTCTTATTGATGACAACGCTTTTGTCACCCTTTTAGGTCCTTCAGGCTGCGGTAAGACAACTACCCTGCGAATGATTGCCGGTCTTGAAACTCCGACTTCCGGCAGGATTGAAATCGGCGACATGGTTGTTTACGACAGCGAGCTTGGAATCAACATTCCGCCCAACAAGCGTAAGGTCGGATTCTTGTTCCAGAACTATGCCCTCTGGCCAAATATGACAGTCTATAAGAATATTTCTTTTGGACTCAGCAACATCTGTGAGGAACTTCCTGTTTATGACTGGGAGGCAAAGGTAAATTCACGCCTTGCGGATATTCTTGAAAGCCCCCAGGTCGTTCTTTTTGCAATCGATGAGTCAAAGGACAAAAACGGAAAAATCGATGAGGAAAAGGCTCTTATGAAGCTTATCGACACTTTCGAGATTTCCATGTACAGCGCTAAGAAACTTCTTGCACTGGGGCTTCATAAATCTGCTGATGCGACGGGGCTTGCCAATGAGGCGGCGGCAAAATTCCAGACAAAGGCAGCGGCGGCAAAAAGTGCAGCTCGGGCAAAAGGATTCACCCTTACCGATGATTTCCAGCTTGTCCAGAACGGAAAGCCCCTTGTCAAGGAAAGAAAACTCACTGACGAGGAAATTGACCTTGCCGTGCGAAAAGTTTCCCGGGTCGTAAAAATCGGCATGTTCATGGACCGATATCCGGCCGAACTTTCTGGCGGTCAGCAGCAGCGTGTCGCAATCGCCCGAACCCTGGCTCCCCAGCCCAGCGTTCTTTTTATGGATGAGCCTCTATCAAACCTTGACGCAAAGCTCCGCCTTGAAATGCGCTACGAGTTGCAGCGCCTTCACATTGAGACTGGAAGCACCTTCGTTTATGTCACCCACGACCAGATGGAGGCTATGACCCTTGCGACAAAAATCTGTCTCATCAACAACGGCGTCTTACAGCAGTACGAGCCTCCTCTTCAGGTCTACAATCACCCGAACAATCTCTTTGTCGCCGACTTCGTTGGAAATCCTTCCATTAACTTCATCAATGCGACCGGAGAGCAGGGGGCTGACGGAAAAATCAAATTGAACATTTTCGAAGGTGAGGAAGTTACATTCACACCGGACGGAAATTTCAATCTTGCTGACTGGTACAAGAGCCGTGACGCGGATATTGCGGCAAAAATCGAAGACGAAAAGAAACTCGCCCTCGAAAAAGGTTATGTCGAAAAGGCAAACAAGGACGAGGTCTTCAAATATCCTGTCGCAAGGGTGAATGACGAGCAGGGCTTCGCCGAAAAAGAAGAAGTCGCCCCACAGAACGGCGATTTCGTTCTCGCCGTGCGCCCTGAGTTCATCCAGATTGCAGAAAGCGGAATGTTCGATGTTGAGATTTGCGGTGCCATGCCGACAGGTCTTGAGTCAACGATTAAACTTAAGATCAAGGACTACCTCTTGACGAGCGTCGTCTTTGGTGGCGTAACGTTTGAGATTGGATCTACGCATGCGATAAACTTCACGGGAAGCAATATTCTGCTGTTCGACAGGAAGTCGGGACGGTGTATCACAAGCGGAAGTCTGTCGAAGTAGGGATTTAATCGAGTAAAACAAAAAAGGTGGTCTCCCGTCGGGAACCTGTCAAAAAACTCGCGGTGAACAAGTTCAAGCGAGTTTTTGCCAGAACCCC
>DGTW01000060.1 GCA_002393835.1 Treponema sp. UBA4326 | reverse complement strand
AGCTTTTAAAAGAACTTCAGAAAGACGCAAAAAAATCTGACCATGTCCTGCTCGCTTCCGATAACGACCGTGAAGGAGAGGCAATCGCATGGCATCTCAATAATGCCCTAAAAGACAAAACCGAGGCTGACATCAAGCGAATCGTCTTCAACGAAATCACGCCGGTGGCCATCAAAGAAGCCGTAAAACACCCTGGCGAAATCGTCGAGAGCAAGGTCAACGCCCAGAAGGCCCGCCGTGTCCTTGACCGCCTTGTAGGCTACAATCTCAGCCCTATTTTGTGGGAAAAGGTAAAAAATGGCTTGAGCGCTGGCCGTGTTCAGTCAGTTGCCCTCCGTCTTATCTGTGAGCGGGAAAAGGAAGTCGAGGACTTCATCCCGGAAGAATACTGGACTTTGGAGGCTGATTTCCAAAAAGGAAAGACAAAATTCACGGCTCAGCTTGCAAAATACAAGGGCGAGAATCCTGAGCTAAAGAGCGAAAAAGCCGTCAACGAAATTATCGAAGAAATCAAGAATTCCGAATGTCGGGTCAGCGATGTAAAAGTCACCGAAAAGACAGTTCGGCCAAAGGCTCCCTTTACCACATCAAAAATGCAGCAGGCAGCGGCAAACCGCCTGGGCTTCACTTCCAGAAAAACCATGCAGATTGCCCAGCAGCTTTATGAAGGCATTCAGATGGGCGAGGGGCGTGTTGGTCTCATCACTTACATGCGAACAGACTCTGTCCGAATTGCTCAGACGGCTCTTGACGAGGTGCGTGAGTGGCTTGGAAAGGAGTACCCGGATAATCTTCCTGAGGAGCCAATTCATTATGCTGTTGGTAAGAGCGCCCAGGATGCCCATGAGTGTATCCGTCCCACTTACTCAAAGTACACGCCTGAATATGTAAAGGATTACCTTACGCGGGATCAGCTGCGTCTGTATACAATCATCTGGGAGCGTTTTGTTTCTAGCCAGATGACGAATGCCAAGACGGCCACTACTTCAGTGGAAATTCTTGCAGGAGACGCTCTTTTCCGTGTTTCTGCAAGCAAGCTCGTGGAAAAGGGCTTCTATTCAGTAATCAAGCTTCTTTCTGCAAAAGAAGAGGTCACTGGAAACCTTCCGAGCCTCAAAAAAGACGAAGTTCTTGAGTCAAGCCATGCTTTCTACCCAGAACAGCATTTCACGCAGGGACCGGCCCGCTATTCAGACGCCTCAATCGTACGCACCCTCGAAGAAAAGGGAATCGGCCGTCCTTCAACCTATGCGCCGATTATCTCTGTTCTTCTTGACCGCTACTATGTAACCCGAAACAACAAGCAGCTCATGCCCACCATTCTTGGAAAGATGATCTGCAAGATTCTTGTCGAGGCTTTCCCGGATGTAATCAACGAGCATTTCACTGCCGATGTTGAGAATACCCTTGATAAGGTTGAGCAGGGCGGTATTGTCTGGAACAATATGATAAGCGACTTCTATGGACCTTTCAAAAAACGCTGTGAGGAAGTCGAAAGCTCAGTCGAAAGCATAAAGGGTTTTTTGGATGAGCCGACAGAAGAGGTTTGTGACAAGTGCGGAAAGCCCATGGTCAAAAAACTTGGTCGTTTCGGCTACTTCCTTGCATGTTCAGGCTTCCCTGAGTGTCACAACACGAAGTCAATTCCGCTTGCAAAATGTCCAAAGGCAGGATGTGACGGCGAAATTGTAGCCCGAAAGACCCGGGGCCGGGGCAAGGAATTCTATGGCTGCACCAATTATCCAAAGTGCGACTTCATCTCTCACTTTAAGCCACTGGAAAATCAGTATTGTCCTAAGTGCGGCTGGTTTCTCGTCGAAAAATTTGACAAAAAGAACGGAAATTACAAGTCATGCATCAATCCGGACTGCGATTACCTGCACTCAGCCGACGAAGAGGAAGTTGACTCAGCAAAGCTCGCTGAGATGATGGGAGAGTAAAAACTGATGGGTGAAAACGAAAAAATTGCCGAATTCGTTTCTTTTTGTATTGAGATGTATGCTCGTGAATACAATATGACAGGCGGAGAGACGGCGACTCTTTTTGAAAGCAATCACCTAATCGACTATCTTCTTGATAATTATCTGGAACTTCACTCTCAGGGAAAAGAATATATAATTCCACTTCTACATGATTTTATTTGTGAGGGGAAAGATAAATAGTGAAACTTTATCACGGAAGCCTAGTAGTTGTTGAAAAGCCTCTTATTTTGCCACGGGAAAATGGCAGAACAGCTGATTTTGGTGCTGGATTTTATACAACCACAGATTATAAGCAAGCAGAAAGGTGGGTGAAAATCAGAAAAGGCACTAATCCATATCAGAACGGATTTGTTTCTGAGTATGATGTTCCGAATGATTTGCTTTCGAAATCTGATTTGAAAATACTTGTTTTTTCATCTGCAAATGCCGACTGGCTTGATTTTGTAATCGCAAACAGGCGGCAGAAAAATTTTGAACATGACTATGATATTGTTTATGGTCCTGTAGCAAATGACCGGGTTTATGCGACGATAAGCTTGTTTGAGGATGAATTACTTGATAAAGAAGAGACTATTGCCCGATTGAAAACTTTCGTATTGGTTGATCAAGCCTTGTTCCATACAGAAAAAGCCTTGTCTTACTTGAATTTTACGAGGAGTATTCCAATATGACAGTCGTGACACAAAAGAATTTGCGCTCATTATTGCCCGGAAAAATCGCAAAAGTTGTTTCCCTTATTTCAGGTGAAAAGCATTGTTCTGTAAAAGATGCCTTGTTGCAGTTTTATAACTCTTCTGTTTACAAAGAACTTGAAATTGAGCAAACAAAACGCTGGTGGCAAAGTCCGTATGAGTTATTTGAAGATATGAAATAAAGTTTGTGCTTATATCAGCAAGATATAGCGTATTTTATCCGTTCAGCACCCTCACCATTTGCTGCACGACATTTTTTTGCTGATTATTTAAATAGAAGATAGCTGTTTATAAAATTTATCCTTTTATAGGCAACCTCAGCCTTTCTACCATTTCTTTTGTAAATTGAAAATCTTTTTCAGAAAGATGATTTATTTCTCGGATAAGATCGATGACTTCGGTTTTTATTGAGGTAGGAATCGAGGAATCTTTGCCTGTCACGAGATATTCAACGCTTACGCCGAGAGCCTTTGCAATCAGAACGGCATTTACAGCAGTCGGTTCGCTTCCGTTTTCAGTTAAATAGTGGTCAAGCGTGCGCTTGTTGATTCCAGTTTTGTCTGCAAGTTCCTTTACTCGCATATCGTGAAAAGTGATTTCTGACTTTAGATTTTCCTTGAATCCCATGATTCATATTTTACCCATAAGTGGGCAATGTAATTAGTATTTACTCAAAGTTTCAAATTTGTTATGATTTAACCCAAAAGTTAGTAATAAGTGCGTTTTTACGCAGATTGAGGGGAGTGTGATGATTGAAAAAATGAAAAACATAGAAAGTAGTCTTATTTTTGTTAATTTTATGACAGGACTGACGGCATTTTTGCTTGGAATTATTTTCATTTGGATATTGAAAATGAATGTACCTACAGAACAAGTTACAAAGTTTTTATCTGATGAATTAGTTGTTGAACTTGCTCTTGTCTTTTTACTAGTCTTGTTCGGTTTCTTTGTTTATGGAATCCGATATTTCTTTTTTGACTTGTATCGAACCAAAATTCATCCAAAAGTGAAAGAACGGCAGAGAAATAAAAATGAAAAGCGATTGAGAAAGGGAAAAGAGATTCCAAAAGAATTCAAACACGAAGAAGGTCATTCTATAATCAGTTGGTTTATAAAATATGCTTTTCGTAATGGCACAACTGTTGAGGAAGCTATTGCAGCAAATAAGCGATGGAAAAGTGATATGGCTAAGAAGCACAAAACTGATGAGTTTGACTGGATTGGAACATCTAATTATCCATCTTTTGATATGTGGAAGTATGCCAACTATATAAACAACCGGCATCAGGAAGCAAATATTTATCGCTTTTATTATCACTCAGAAGTTTTCCAATGTCTTGATACTCTGTTTTTGACAATGTTTATTGTTTCTTTTGTAAAGTGCCTTTTTATGTTTGCAACATCGAGTTTTAACTCAACTGCTCAAGAAGTGGTGCTTTGTGGATATGTTCTTTGCATGTTTACTTTTCATTTATTAAGTAAAGTTTCAGGTAAAGCCTGTATTCGTCGTTTCTTCTTGGAAATTGCTGTTGGGCTTACGGACTGCAAAGATATTTTTCTTCCAAATCAAAATGCTGAGTCAAAAGAATATGACCAAAAATAAAAATTGATACTGCAAATATCGAAAACGAAGAATTTAAAGGAGATTTCAAAATGAGAAAACTGACAACATTTTTGCTTGTTCTTGTGGCAAGTGTGACATTGTTTTTCGCTCAACAAAGAGTTGCCGTAGTTATCGCACCATTTGAAGCTGTCGGTGCAGTGTCAAAAGATGATGCCGAAGCCATAACAGAACTTTTTACCTCTCGCATGGTTATGCAGGGAAAGTTCAGTGTAGTAGAGCATCGGAAACTGGAGCAGGCAAAGGATGAGCTGAGATTTCAGACGAAAGAGTGGGCTTCTGATGACAACAAAGTTGTGGCGGTTGGTAGGGCTGTGAACGCTCAGTATGTCGTTCGTGGACAACTTTTGAAGCTAGGAAACCAGTATTTTCTTTCGACTACCTTACTCAAACTTGATGGCTTTGAAGTTCTTTCTGCCTCTCAGGAAAAACTTGACAAATTGGAAGATGCTATGTCCGTGCTTCCGAATCTTGCCAGCACACTTGCGGAAAAAATTGTGCCAACCCCAAAAGCACCAAGCAGTCCTCTTATTGGAGTGTTGATGGCAGATTGTGAAACGGAAAACTGCACTTGTACTATTGAATTCTGCGAGGGTAATGTTCTGAATGTACCTGATGTCGTTTGGCATGAAGTGAACTCTTCTTTTGGCATGAATTCTTGGAAAAATCCTCGTTCAAGTGGTTCTGGGAACTGGGAGATTGAGGGGGGCGGAACAAATCTTCAGATGCACATAACATTGAACAACGGAATGAAATTAAACTATCGTGGCAAATTCTTTCTTACTATGGGGGGCAAAGAACTGCATCTTGACAACTTCGGAAAGGGCATAAGAATTGGTCGGGATCGTTATGAGGAAGTGATTTACAAAGTATTTCGTAAGATTCGCTAGAATAAAAGGAGAATATAATTATGAATAAGAAGAGTTTTTTATTTGCATTTGTCGGATTGTTTTTTTCTGTGAACGGAGCATTTGCAGAGAAAGTGTACAAAGAGATTGTCATTGATGGCGAGAAAGTCAATAAGTGGATGGAACTTGACTCGATAGAGGAATATGATCAACAAGAAAGGGTTATGAATACAAAAATCTTTTTGGGTGAAAAAATATATGAAACGCTATATGAATACAAAGGTAAAACTTTCTTTATGGTTTCTAAAGATTCAGATGGTAGTGTTGGTAGTACAACATTTATAGAAAAAGATACGCATGATAACGTAATACATTGTAAATATGAATCTATTGACTGCAGTTATGAAAATTGGACTGAATATAACTCTAAGAATCAACCTATTCACCGTATGTGTAAGGGGGATGTTTTTGGACCCTTAGAGTATTGGGCAGTTTGCGATGATAATGGAAATAGAATATCAGCTAAGGATGATGCTGGTTTGCAGTATTCATATAAATATGCTAGAGAAAAACTTATATATGAAAAAACACCTAACTCTGTTACTTATTATGATTATGATGGTAATGGGAGAGAAATATATTGTAAACACGCTTATTCATCTCTTCGTCATGATGAAAATCCATATATTTGGGAAGAAACATGGAAGTGGTATAATGATAAAAATGATGTTATTCAAAAAAAAGAAAAACGCTGGACGATAGACAGGGCTGGCAATGTGAAAGGAGAAGTAAAAGAAGAAAAAGTTTTTTACACATACGATTACGAATACTATCCTAACGGAAAATTAAAAAAGAAAACAACTTATTCTTGTAGAGGATAGAAGCATGAAAAAACTTTTTTCTTTCCTCTTACTTGCTTTTCTCACAATCACCTTGCATGCCCAGACAGTCGCCGTGCTTGGCTTTGAGTCGGACAATTTCTGCATCGAAGACCGCACCGGCACGATGAGTGACTTGCTCACCGATGAGCTTGTGGGCTTGCCTCACATTACGGTGGTGGAGCGAAAGCACATCGACAAAGTGACTGGCGAGATGAAGTTTCAGGCAAAAATGTACACTGACCCCACCACGGCAAAGTCGCTTGGAAAAATGATTGGTGCGGACTGCGTGATTGTTGGCAGCGCAGATGTGTTCGGCGGAACGCTCACGGTGACTGCCCGCACGATTGAGGTTGAGACGGCGAAAATTCTGTATTCTGCAAAAATGACCTGCGACACCTGGAACGAGTTCAACCGCAAACTGCCAGACTTCGCAAAAAATCTTGTTTCAAAAATTCCTGTTCCAGCCAGATTTACTGGCACATGGTCGGGAGTCTTGCAGACAGAAAATTACTCCGACGAGTACGAAATCACTTTTGAAAAGAAAGGAAAATGTACGGTAAAGGTCTCGCCGGACGGAGACTTTGCCAAAACGCTCACTGTAAAAGGCACTTGGAACGATTCTGACGACATTCTTCACATCTCTGCCCGCTTCAAGACGGACATTGACCGGCTAAAGAACATGAACTGGGCTGCGGTCTACGCTCTTGGTGACGACGGCGAGAGTTTCAGCATGAACATCAAGACAGAAGGTGACAAGCTTGTGCGAATCCAATTTGTGAAAGAGGACTAATTTTCTTCCGATACTTAATGTATGACAGTCTCTGAGGCAATTTCTGAATATCTCTCTTACATAGAGTCCGTTCGCACTCTCTCTGCCAATACGGTTATAGCCTGTAAAAATGATTTGGTACAGTTTTCAGCCATGTCTTTTATTGGCCCGGAGAGGGAATTATCTTCGCTGGAGCTTGAGGACTTAAAGCAGTGCGTGGGTCTTCTTTCCAAAAAAAAACGCTCTGCCGCATCCATCAACCGTTTTATTTCTTCTGTTCGTTCTCTTTTTGCTTATTGCCGCAAATTCGGACATCTAAAAATAAATGTCGCCCTTGAGCTTAGAACGGTAAAGAATCCCAAAAAACTTCCCCGCTTTATGACTTCTGCTGAGGTTGATAAACTTTGCCGGGAGCCTGAGGTGAATGAGCTTTTGTGGGAAAAGAGGGATAAGGCTCTTTTTGAGATGCTTTATTCTTCCGGCTGTCGTGTTTCTGAGATTGCTTCCCTTACCCTCGATGATTTTGGCTCTGATTTTTCCTCAGCGATTGTAACTGGTAAAGGAAGTAAAGACAGACGGGTTTATTTTGAGGAAGACGCTCAGAAGGCGCTCAAAGCCTATCTTGAAGACAGACAGCTTCGTTTTGGACAAAAAGACACAGAGAGGCATATTTTCGTAAACCAAAGGGGAGGCCCGCTTACAACCGGCGGAATCAGGATGATTATAAGCCGATATTCGGGAAGCGAGGGAACAAAGCATCATATCTCGCCTCACGCATTCCGCCACACTTTTGCCACGGCCATGATTACGAACGGAGCCGATGTCCGCATGGTTCAGGAAATGCTCGGTCATTCAAGCATCTCCACAACCCAGCGATACACTCACATCAGTACGGAAAAAATGATTGAGCTTTACAATAAGGCACATCCTCACGGAGGAAAATAAAAAAGAGTGCTTTTTGCGGCCGGCAGCAGCGTTAAAACTCGCCTCTCGGTGGAAGAGTTGCTTCTTCGCCGTTGCCTCAACGTATGCCTATCTTATTCCTGCCATGAACGGATTTTGCCTTCAGCAGGAATTGCTTATGGCGGCCTGGAAGGCAGGTAAAGTCCACAAAGTTGAATAAAAGCTTTTTCCTTCTTTCTTCGCCAATAATTCCCTTGCCGTCACCCTGGTTTTTCATTATCTTTATATTATGGAAAAGATTGAAATCAGGAGCACCACCGTAATCGCAGTCAAACGAAACGGCAAGGTTGCGATGGCGGGTGACGGTCAGGTAACATTGGGAAACACCGTCTGCAAGGGAAATGCCCGAAAAGTCCGAAAAATCTATAACGGCAAAATTCTCACGGGATTTGCTGGTAGTGTTGCCGATGCCTTTACTCTGCTCGACAAATTCGAGGAAAAGGTCAAGGAATTTAACGGAGATCTTACCCGAAGTGCGGTTGAGCTTGCCAAAATGTGGCGAACCGAAAAAATGTACCAGAAGCTTGAGGCCATGCTTATAGTGGCCGATTCGAGTAAAATCCTCCTTATTTCTGGTGATGGAAACGTAATCGAGCCTGAAAACGATGTGCTTGCAATAGGTTCTGGCGGTAATTACGCCTATTCAGCTGCCCTGGCCTACCTTGATTCAAGCGAGCTTTCAGCCAGGGAAATAGCCGAGCGAAGCCTTAAAATTGCCGGCAACATTTGTATTTACACAAATGATAATATCACAGTGGAAGAGTTATAACCACGAATTGGCACGAATTAATCAAATTAACACGAATTAAAATTAGTGGAAATTAGTGTAATTCGTGTCTTGTAAGGAAAAGAATATGTCAATCGAAGGTCTTACACCAAAACAAATTGTAGAAAAACTTGATTCATACATTATCGGACAGGACAAGGCAAAAAGAGCGGTGGCAGTTGCCCTGCGTAACAGAATCCGCCGCATTCATCTTTCAGACGACATTAGAGACGAAGTTGCTCCAAAGAATATCCTCATGATTGGACCGACTGGCGTTGGTAAGACAGAAATTGCCCGCCGGCTTGCAAAGCTGGTGAATGCTCCTTTTATCAAGGTCGAAGCCACGAAGTACACCGAGGTTGGCTATGTCGGCCGAGATGTCGAGTCAATGGTACGAGATTTGATGGCCGTGGGCTTCAATAATGTCAAGAAAGAAGTCGAAGACTCCATGAGGGAAGCCAGCCTTCCTAAAGTTGAGGAAAAGCTCCTTGACCTTCTTCTTCCTGGAAGCGGCGATAAAAAAGATGAGGAAAATGCTGAGGGCGAAACAAAGTCTCTCCCTTCAAGCGATAGCACTACACGAGAAAAATTCCGCCAGATGCTGCGTGAAGGAAAACTTGAGGACAGGGAAGTTGAGCTTACCGTAAGGAGACAGAGCACAATGCCCAGTATGGAAATCATCGCTGGCGGTTCAATGGACGATTTGCAGAACGGCATGATGGAAATCCAGAACATGCTTTCGGGCCGCAATCACAAAAAGAAGACTGTCACCATCCGTGAGGCCAGAAAAATCCTGACCGAGGAAGTGCTTGACTCAATGATTGACGCCGACAAAGTTGCAGACAAGGCAAAAGAGCGGGTAGAGCAGAGCGGAATCATCTTCATCGATGAGATTGACAAAATCGCAACAAAAAATGCCAATTCCAGCGGGCAGGTCAGCCGTGAGGGTGTTCAGAGAGACATTCTTCCAATCGTCGAAGGCTCCAAAGTCAATACAAAATTCGGTGTGGTTGACACTACCCATATTCTCTTCATTGCGGCGGGAGCCTTTAGCCTTGCCTCCCCCAGTGATTTGATTCCTGAATTGGAGGGACGATTCCCTCTCCGGGTTGAGCTTGAGTCTCTTTCAAAGGCTGATTTCAAGCGAATCCTCACAGAGCCAAAAAACGCCCTTACAAGGCAATACACCGCTCTGCTTGCAACGGAGGGAGTTAACATCGTCTTCACTGAGGACGCAATCGACCGCATGAGTGAGATTGCCGAGGAGTTAAACTCTCGCAGCGAGAATATCGGGGCACGCCGACTTCACACAATCATGGAGAAAGTGCTTGAGGAAATCAGCTTTGATGCCGATGAGCACTCAGGTGAAAGCGTGAATGTGGATGCAAAATATGTGGACGAAAAGCTCACTGGCGTGGTTAAAGATCAGGATTTGAGTCGATATATCTTGTAGCCTATGACTTCGAGCGAGATTACATCACAGCTTTTTTCCATGCAGGACTCAAGCTACCGTGATTTTCAGGCCAAGTTGCTTCCGACTCTTGTGCCCGAAAGCGTAATTGGTGTCCGTACTCCAGCTCTCAGGGACTTTGCAAAAAGCCTTTTGGCAGAGGCAAAGACTTCTGGAAGAAAGGAGCTTGATTCTTTCCTTTCAGCTCTTCCCCACAAGTATTTTGACGAAAATCAGCTTCATGCCTTTGTGCTCAGCGGGGAAAAGAACTTTGACACCTGCATTGCTCTCCTTGAAAAATTCTTGCCCTTCATCGATAACTGGGCTACATGCGATCAGCTTTCGCCCAAAGTCTTCAAAAAAAATCGCCAAAAATTGCTTCCATTTATAGAAAAATGGCTCTCTTCTGAAAAAACTTATGTGATTCGCTTTGCCATCGGTATGCTGATGCAGCATTTTTTAGACGATGATTTTTCCCCGCTTTATCTTGAAAAGGTGGCTTCAATCCGCTCTCAGGAATATTATGTAAACATGATGATTGCCTGGTATTTTGCCACTGCCCTGGCCAAGCAATATGAGTCGGCCCTTCCTTATATCACCCAAAATCGTCTCGAAAAATGGACTCATAACAAGACAATTCAAAAGGCAATCGAAAGTTTCAGGATAAGTCAGGAGCAAAAAGATTATCTCAGAACATTAAAAAGAGCCTAGTAGAATTTATAGGCATTGTCACCCCGGGCCTTACACTCATACATAACTGAGTCGGCTTTTGTGTACATCTGCTCAAAAGACTCCTGTGCTTCGACCATTACGGCTCCAAGGCTGATTGTTATTTTGTGGCCGTCAAGTTCTGGAATTTCGATTTTCTCAATATTTTTTATGAGTCTGTTGAGTATGTTTGTTGCAATGTTCTTGTCATTTGCATCTGGAGCAAAGACGACGAATTCATCTCCACCGATACGGATAAGGATGTCGCTGTCCCGGAAGGTCTTCTTCATGCAGTTTGCGATTTCGACCAAAACCTTGTCTCCGGCTTTGTGACCGTAATTATCGTTAATGAATTTGAATTTATTTACATCGAAAAGACAGAACATGCCGTGCTTTCCGTCGCTTATTGCGCTCCTGATTTTGTATTCGCCGCTTCGTCTGTTTGATATGGCCGTTAGTGAGTCTGTCTCTGAAAGAATCAGCAGGTTTTCCTCCAGGTTTTTCTGAGCCGTAATGTCAATGAAAGAGAAAATTATTACCTTGTCGCCGCTTGACAGGTTGATGGTTTTTGCATGTCCCAATAGATGAATGTCCTGACCGTCATCGTGCTTGAGTGAAGTCTGGTAGACTATTTCCTCGCTTGACAATTCAACGAGTTCGCGGGCCTTTGCGATTTTCTGCCTTTCGTCCTCCGAGAATCTAGCCTTAATGTCATCAAGGGTGACGCTGCTTCTCTTGGCAGGGTCGATTCCCAGCAGTTTGAGAGCCGTTTTGTTGACCATTACGACCGTGTTGTCTTCGGCGGATGTGACGATAGTTCCAACTGTCTGTGCTTCCAGGGTTTCGTAGAAGAGCTGGTACTGATTTTCTAGGACAGCCTGCAGTTCTTTTACGGCATGAGCGATTGCTCCAAGTTCATCTTCCCGGCCTGTGTATTTGTCCAGCAATTCTGACTGAGAGTAGTCTCCGGCCTTGAAATTTTCGAGCTGTCCGTTAATCACCTTGATTGGCTTCATCTGATGATCAACGCTGATGGCACAGACTAAAATCATTATGGCCGTAATGAATATACATACGGCTGCAAGAATTTTCCTGACCGTCCACAAGGTATCGAAGGCATTTTCATTTGTGTCCTCAACCACGAAGAACCAGTTTTTGTCTGGCATGTAATATGCCGCTGAGACGACGTTTTTGCTCTTGCAGGTTAAGGTTTTGTCTTTTCCCTTTCCGTCTTTGAAAGACTGAATCATGGAAAGAAGGCTTTCTTTCGTGCATTCTTTCCCGACGAGAATTGGATTGTCACTGAAAATGTACTCGTTCGTCATCAGGTTGATTAGTGAGTATGATATGTCTTTGTCCGAAAGCTGTGAGAGTTTTTTTGCAAGCCCTCCAGTATAAAAAGCCGCGCCCGCAAAGCAGATTGCCCTTCCCTTGGAGTTGTAAATCGGCGAATAGACGGGAATTACCATTTTTTTAGTGACAGGAGACTGGATGATTCCGGTGCAGAAAGACCTTCTCATCCCCTTAATGCTTTCTTCAAGGCTTTTTGCTTTTTCTTTTTCCCTGAAGGTCATGCTGATTGAGTCTGGATTAGTGTGTTCCAGGATATTTGTATCCCATTCTGCGATGTAGAGGCCTTCGATATAGTCATGGCTTGAAGCGTAGGCTAAGGTAAGTTCATGCAGCTTGTCCTTTTCCTCTGGATTGTTTTTGTTGATGAGTACGTCACGGACCGAAGGAATTTTGCTGTAACCGTCGATAAAGTCGCAGCAACCTGAAATGTAAGTTTCGATTAGAAGAGCCCTGTCTTTTGCTATTACGTCCATGTCGTTTATTGCCTTTACCTCAAGAATTCTTGACAGATGCCTGTTTACTATGAAGAAAAAAGTGCTCATTGCAGTGATTTCGACAAGGCCTACGAGTATGGCAATTTTTAAGTTAATCTTTTTTAGCTTGAATATACGCATGAAAGTACAAGATAATTTTAACATATAAATCCATAATTGGAAAGAAAATAATCTGTCTTTTTTTTAAAAATGGTTTTATAATGGAGAAAATGACCGACATTGAGAATCTCGAAATAATCATCAGACAGGCATTCGGCATTCAAAAGAACATAAAAAGCCGTAAGAACACGAATTCCTGCATTTCTCCCCTTAACCGAAAGGAGCACAATCTATTCGCCAAGAATTTTCTCGCTCGTTTATGCCGCCTGAACGAAAAATTCAAGGGAAATTTTTCAGCCTTAAATGACATTGCCGAGCGTGTAAAGAATATTGGGGAAGCAAAAAATTCTGGCTGGGCAGGGCCTTACTCGGAGCTTGTCGCCCTTGATTTCTATTCCCAGTTTTCAGAATTCTTCGCCCTTTCCTACATAAATCAGCTTCCGATCAAAAAACACCCCAAGTCTATTCCCGCTCGCAACGGACAAAAGGAAGTGATTGACATTGACCTCTGCCTTCATCTTCGTCACGATTTGATTTTCACTGATGTAAAGAGCTTCAACTGCATACATCAGAATATTCTTGATGAAGTGATTGAAGCCGTGGAAGAATATTCCCTTCTTACCCTGTCAAAAAGCGTGATGATAGGCGTGGATAACCTTTCGAGCCTGGACTACACTGAAGTCAAGCAGAACTTAGGCTATGAAAAGCGCAAGATTTACATTGCACTTGCCGGCGCAGTGAGCAAAAATCAGCGTCTTCTCTTGTACAAGTCCCAGAGCGGCATCATCTTTACTTTCAGAATTGAATATTCAGACACAATCAGCACCGTCAAAGAATACTCACCCTTCGCGATGGCCGAGGCATACAAGTACAAATTCCTAGACTACGGCTCAAAACTGCTCGACAACGAATATTCCGTGATTACTATGGTGCGAAATCCTTACTTCAATGAAGAAACTGTGGATTTTGGTGACTTCAACAACATTTTCTACCGTTCCCTTGCCCGTCGTACTTTCATTGAACTTGCCCGAATGAAGGAAGATGCCTCTGTGTTTTCGTCAGGCTATGCTGCTGGCAGAATTGGGGTGGGGGATGTCTCAAAGAATCTCGCCGGAATAATTTTCATTGATGACGAAAGTCCTTCCGAAAGTGAAGAAAATAAACTCTATAGCGCATATTTTTACCTGAATCCGAACTACGCCAACAAAAAGCCCCTCACAATCCGAAAGCTGGAGAAATATTTCCGTAACGAGAGGGAATGTCAGATTAAGGACTTCGATGATTTTAGGTGGGATAATTATTAAGTTAGGAATTAGGAATGAGGAGTTAGGAATTAGGAATTAGGGTGCTTCCTTAAATCAAAACCTCAGCTCGAAGTCCAAGTCCGTGTAATAGAATCCATCCCACGCCAGGCCGTCTTCCAGATAAATGTCGTATTCTGGAATCGGGGCTTTGAAGTAGTCACGCATGTAGTCGATGTCCCGTTTGACTGCCTGAGTGGAGACTTTTGTGCGAAGCTCATTTTCTATCTTTGCCCGCAATTCGTTTTTGCTGTAATGTTTGCCTGTTTTTAAGCAACGATGGATGAAAATTACCCTGTCTAGTTTTGAAGTATCATTGGTTTTCTTCTTCGGTTTTCGGTCGATGCAGATGATGTCCGAGCCGTCTTCGTGGAAATTCACGCATGACATGAAGGCATATATTCCGACCTCAAGGTCTTCGGCAAAGCCATCGTAGACCACTTCTTTGAGCGACTTGCAGAAAGCGAAGGCTGTTGGTTTGATTGTCCGCACTGTTTTTGGCAGGAAGACTTTTTCCACCGGGATTTCATCAGGGTGCAACTTTATCTCGTGAAAGGCATACTCCGAAAGCGTCTCCATTCCTTCCGGGACTCGCATTTCCTTGCTGGTGTTCATCGAGTAAAGCACGGTTCTTCGATTTTTGTTCACCATGAAGCCGTCCATCAACGAATATGCGGGATTCTGGAAAAGCACATCGTTGATAGATTTCTTTCCGTAGAAGGTATTGAATTTCTTTGGTTTCGGGAAATCCGTGAGCTTGACTTTGATTATGTTTCCGCCAAGATGAATTTTTGAAAGCGGCTCGAAATTCCAGATACAGCCAAGTTCCTCAACGCTCTCAGGAATCCAAATTTCTTCGATGGACGGACAATGCTTGAATTCTACAGAAAAGACCTTGAGATTTTTGGGAAAGTCAATCGTTTTGAGAGACAAACAGTAAGCGAATGCCTGCGGGGAAATCTCCGTCACCGAATCTGGAATCACGATTTTCTCTATCGTTTTGTTCGGCTCAATGTCGTCTGCAAAGACAAGGTTCGAGATTTTTTCCACGCCGTCCGGAACCGTCACAACTTTGTCATGTCCCTTGTATCGCCTGAGCGTGATGTGAGATTCTTTTGCGTGTGGATTTTTCATCTTCATTATGATGAAGTCCGGGTTTTCAGAAAGATTTTTTGCCATTGGTCGTCCCCTTTATAAATTTATTCCTTGTCCAAGAATTTTTCCAGAGTGATTTTTCCATCGCCTTGCTCTTAAAAGCTCGCTTTTCCTTCGTAAGTGCCGAGAACACGACTCGTTTTTCTGAAAGATTCAAACTGTTCACCATCTATCTCGATTTTTCTCAGTCGTTCATAATTCTTTTCTGAATTCCAAGGAAGTTCATTCATAGACATATTAAGAATCAGTTCTAAATCATCCAAGCTCACATTTTTGTGCAGTTTTCGTATGATTTTACGGGCTTCCTTTTCTGAAAGTTCCTGCGTGAGAAGAGTTCTGAGTTTTTTCGCCGTTGAGTTGGAAAAATTGAACTGAGTCCGCACGGATTTAAGCCTTTTTCGGTAATGTGGCAGAATTTGGGCTAACCAGGGAAGCCTTTCCTCAAAAATTTTTGAAAATTCATCTGGAAGTTCAGTGGACTTAAATTTTTCGAAATCTCTTCTTACGATAAAATCAATCCCGAAGCGAATTTTGTCTTTATCGGAGAGCTTTTGAATCGCAAGGTCAAGCTGATACAGAAGATAACCGTAATCCGAATGCACATCAGGTGAATAAAGAAAGTTTTCTGAGCACGACAAACGACAGCACCTGTATTTTTCCGCAGCCTTCAACGCCTCGGCTATTCGCCCCTGATTTATTTCTTCTCTGTTTCTTGAATAGAAATCAACGCAAACGAACAAAATGCCACGGTATTTCAGTTTTCGGCACGGCAGAAATGCGACATGCTCGCTTCCTTCCCAAGTTTGTTCTCCTGATTTCGAAAGTGAGCATAAATTTTCCAGCTTATCCTTGAGCCATTTTCCTTCTGTCCTGACAATACTCTGTGCAAGAAAATTTGACGGCACGAAGTTTTCTGAGAGCGGACAGAGAAGAATATCACCGGACTCTTTAATCAAATCCCCGAATTTTATGTTGCAGACGAAATTCCTTTTCGGGAGTTGCGCTCTTTCCATTCTCTCTGCTCTATGTAATTCCAGATTGGCAATCTCATCCCTGCTCAAGTATCCGTTCTCGTCTTTTGTGTGAATCAGTTCACGGAATCCCGCTTTCTTTCTCTCGATGATTTCATTCATTTGCTCATGGATTTTTTCCAGCTCCGCTTCTTCATCGTAGGTCTTGTCATATTTTCTGCGGAAATCAGATTCAAGAACATAAAAATACGGCCCATCCCATTCGATTGAGTAAACTGTTTTTGTCCGTAAGAATTGTGCCAGTTTTTTGAAAGTTTCGTTCATTCTAGTTTCCCCCTGTAATCGTTTCTCGTGTTTTCACAACGCTTCCCACTGCTCATCATTAAAATCACAGTAGTGCAAGTCCTGCTCAAAGCTCGTGCTTTCCAAAATAATTTCGCAACTTTTTGCAAATCGGACTTCGTGACATTGTTTCCGTGATACACATAGAATTTTTGAGTGTATGTGTGATAAACGACACGGCCACGAGGAATTGAAAAATATTCGTCTTGCAAATGATGTGGTAAAACTGACAATTCGCCAACAGAGCGAAGTTCTTCCCAATAATCCGCATAGTCTTTAGTGCCGGTAATCGCCTCGCCATAAGGAAGGCCGTCAGCAAGCGGAACGGAATGTGAGAAAATGACCTCGTGACGATAAATCCAGAAAATCCCGAGTTTACTTGTCATAGTAGAGTTTGCCTCCCTCTTTACAGTTCACGAATCTCGTCCGCATGAGTACGGATAATCTCGGCAAGGTGCCTGGCTATAATCTTAGAAGAATCAAGAACATTGGTGTCAGGTTTAATTTCACTTTTGCCTGCTTCTATTCCTTTGATTTTTATGCAATATTCCATAGGTGCAAGCTCTATATTGTCGATAACTCGGACTTTCGGGACCTCCATCCCTAAACTCTCAGCGACTTCCCGACGGGTTTTGGTAATCAATTCTAATAGTTTTCCTCCATTTTCATAATCAACCAGAGGAATGAGCCCTCTACCAATTTCAAGCACGAATTTAAACCAAGGATAATCAAATTTAGAACCTTCCAGTTCTTCAGAATCACTTGTATTGACCTCTTCAGGCTCTTTCGTAACACACATTCCCATCGCAAGAGAAGCAATCAACAGTGGAATCACAAAAATAAAGACATTAACTGCGGCCAGCGGGATTACGGAATTAGCCGCTTCGAGCCAAATTTTACCGTTCTGACAAACTTCGATTGCGATTCCTGCAACGATGCTGATGACGGTAAGAGCTATTGTTGCTTTTTCATTTCCAGCTAAAAATTTCGCAGCTCCATTCATAGCCGAAAAAAAATCCGCCTCATTTTGAACTTTTTGCTTTGATTCTCTTGCCTTTTCTTCCGTGATTGTGCCATCGTACAATTCTCTGTCGATAACACAAAGTTTTTGATACATAACATTGTCACGTTCATAAATCATTGCGACCTCAATCGTCCATTGCAAACCTCTTGAGAAAAAGAAAAATCCCAGCACAAACAGAACTAAAATCAAAATAATTCCAATAACGAAGTTTCCCTGACAAAGAATTCTCGCCAGAAATGAGACGATTGGAATCTGCTCAGCATCTTCGATTTTCAAGCCTGTGAGCATCTCACGGACTAAGCCTAAGTTTACGGCCAAAGAAAAAAGACTGAAACTCAATGCGGCCCGTGGCATTTCTAAAGAATTTTTAGAACCGAGAATCAAAAGCCCCACGCTCGCTGCAAATTCAATTCCGACCAGAATCTCCAGCACAATCGACGGGAGAGGTAAGAAGAGTAGCAACACAACAAATGCGAAAAAGATTCCCAAAGTTATAGTTCTTGTTTTAGACATGATTTTTTCCTCCCATTAATCATACGGCATATCCGGATTGTGGATATGAAACCGCTTCTTGTGCCTGATGCTGCACTGGAACTCATCAAAGTCCTCGAAGCAGATACCCTTGTCTTTATTTTCATGCTGAAACCAGCCCGCTGTCAAATCCATTCGGATTGCAATCATACAACCACGCACTTCGGACATAATCTCAGCGAATTCTCCGCAGAGACCAAACGGATGCTCATAAATATAGCGGATTCTCTTCACCTTTGAATTGTTGATTTCATCATGGAAGTTGTTGAAAATCAGCTCCATCACGCAGGTCATGTCGTGCCATGGCTTCCCGTCCTCGTAGTCATAGCAGAGAATCGTCTGTAAATCATCGAGCATGTTGAACGGAATGACCTTCAAGCTCTCACCGTCCAACGGTCTTCCACACATCTCAACACCATATTCATTCTTCGTCTCAATCCTCATTCTCATTTCCAATCCTCCATAAATTAATCACCATGCTGGGCCTAAAATCCTCTTCCCGCATCCGAACCAAGTCCTCAAGGCTGTAGATGTCATCATCAACGAAGACCGTGTGCATGAAATAATGGAACTTTACCTTCTGCTGATCCTCGCTCAGATGCTGCCTGAAAACCTCGAAATTCCAGTTCAGCTTCTCATCCTTGTCATCGTGCCAGCAGTCCCGGACCTTATTATCTTCCTCATCGCAGCTCAAAGACCAGAAATGAAAGCCTGCATTCTTAGACATCGCTTTCTGAAGCTCCATAGTTGCGATGTCATTCGGCTCGCTTCCGTAATACTCAATCTGACCTCGAATATTGAATTCCGAAAAATCCGAATCCGACACAGAAATCCGTCTGAAAGCATCCGAAAGCTCAGTCATGTACCGTTTTAGTTCGTCTGACCTCTTCCAGACCCAGCCGTTCACATCCATAATCTTCTGGATATTTGCCTCGCTCCATTCAAAATTATGGTCAAGATAATTCTGCCGACCAAGAAGAACATCCCCGATTTTCTCATCCTTCCCCCAGAAATCAGAAAAACACTCCAGCTCGTTCACAGGAAAGCCAAGAACAACAAAAATATCAGGCGAAAAATCCCTGCCCGTACATTCCGCAAGGTCCTCAAGGCTGACTGTCGTATTGAACCTTATAAAATGATTCAGATAACTGCAAATCTCAAAATCGGTATCATCAAGAAAATCCAGCCACCATGACTTGAATTTCTGTTCCATGCGGACATTTGAAAGCGGAAGAAAATCTCCGGACACGGAATCAAAGACAAGCTGCCACGAGTCAATCTCCCTTGAAGTCTGGAATGCAATTTCGTCCCACTTGCATCCTTCCCGTTTCAGCTCCTTAGAAGGCTTATCCGCATCGAGATACTGGGTGGCAATCTCTTTCTCAAAGTCGAATCTCCCGACCACCTTGAAGCCATGCAAGAAATCCATCCCGTCCGCCTCCAGCCGAGAAAACACGGCCGAAACCTTTTTCACGCCCTCGACAATCCTCTCCTGCATCAACGAAAGCGAGTCATTCAATTCACGAAGGTTCTGGATTTTTTTCTGAGTCCAAACAAACTTTTCGTCAAGCCGTTTCTTCCGGTTAAGGTAATACCGCTCGCGTTTGGTCAGTTCATTGAAAGAATACATAGCGCCCTCCTGTTAAGCTAATTCTAGCACGGCAGGGGTATCATTTGGTGATATAGGGAAGAGAAAAGTTGAAAATTTGTGCAAGGAATTGTTTGAGACCGTTAGTTAAACAAGTTCGGTTCGCTTTCCGTTAATATTTGTGCGAGTACTTTGTAATCAAGATATTGGATTCCGTATTCTCCTGCGGCAATTCTGTCCGCAAGCTTACTGTGATAGTAAATATCCATAGCAGTTGGCAAATCAAGATTTTTGGATTCAGCGAGATATGAGATAATTTTTTCTTCGAGCCGCTCTTTGTAAGCTTTTTCTAAAACTTCGCCGTCCACGCTAGACCTCTTCATAAGAATCAAAAGTCAAAATCTGATTTATGGCTTTTTGGGTTATGAAAGCAATCTGGTCATAATTCGGATAAGCACGGATTTCTTTAATCGCACGCTCTTTATCCCAGATTCCATTATGATACATATCAACCACACGGAAAACCTTGTCATTTGCAACTTTTCCGATTATCAAATCAAACTTCTGATAATCTGCTCCCCCGTCTCTACAATGGCAAACAAAATCTATCCATTCAGACAAATCTTCCCCGAAATTTTTACATTGGAGACCACAGAAATTCTCATTCATTTCATAGATATTGATAATTGCTTTTTCATTTCCCAAAATCGTACTTTTTCGCTTTGCCCAGACTTCGGCTTGCTTTTTATTCGTTGTGATATAAAAGCCTTTTCCGAAATCAAGAGGCCTGTACGAATGGTGAACATCAGGATTTTTTACAATGTCTGTTGATCCATGATAAACCGTCATACACTGACACCTCTCGCAGAAAGAAAATCTTCTATATCGTCGACAACATAGTTCGTTCCCTGAGTGTGGAGAATATCATAATACGGAACAAGCAGCTGATTTATACAGCCAGAGTCTTTGAGTTTTTTATACACCGCTGACGGAAACTGCGACCATTTTTCAGCACAGGCGTGAAGCATATAAATAATGAATTCAAAGGTGTCCTTAGACATAAAAACTTCTCCTGACAGTGGATATTATAGCATGAAAGTGGAAAGTTGAAAACGGAAAGAGAAAAATGATTTTGGGCGTTACCTGCCTTACGGCAGGTCGGGCTACTCCAGGTTCCGCTATCGCTGCATTGCTACATTCCTCCGCGGCGCTCCGTAATTCCGCAACGCTTCGTGCCTTGCGTATCCCTTATATGTTGTGTCTCCTGTCAAGTAGAAAAACGGGAAAGATCATTCGACAATTAGCCAACTCTTATATTCTTGGATAATGAATAAAATTCATCCCATAAGGTCAATGGATTCGCCGAAGTTCTTTTTGTCTAACGTCAGGCATGGCACATCATTGCTGAAGGCCGCCGGGTAAGGATATCAAAGATAACTAATCCCTGTCGCCCGCTTTTTTACCTAAAAGGATTTTTGCCAGCTGTTAAGCCTGATAAAAACTCTCCGATTTTTTATTCATGCTTTAGGTTTCAGGCAATATGATCAGTCATCATGCCCCAGACAAAACATGCCAGCTCCCTCGCAGCTGCCGTGGACGCGACATTTGCATGCTTTCCTCGGTTTTCAAGGCTCATCATCTTGTGCTTGAGCCTGTACCTGCATTTGTCCGCATAGGCTATTACATTTGAATCGTTTCCTTCCTGCCTCTTCAGAAGATTCTTCGACTTATTGAATCTCACGCTCGTCCGTTTTATACTCTTTGCACTCTCCGTAAAAAGACGCCGCAAATAGCAGTTCCCGGATTTTGTTATGCCCAGATGCCTTTCCTTTCCACCGGATGAATGTTCTCCAATTGACAGACCGACAAAATTGGCGAAATCCCATGCCCTTGCAAACCTTATGAAATCCCCGACTTCCGAAACTATTGATACTGCGGTCAGCGTGTCTATTCCACTGAAGCAAACCAGCTTCCTGACTTTTGGGGCGACATCTTCATCCATCGAAATCTCTTCCAGCCTCTTTTCAATCCTTCTGAGCCTTTCTTCCAGTAAATTTACGCTTATTACATATTCATCAAACGCTTCCTGCAGGTACGGCTGCTCAAAAGTAACTTCCTTCAACCATTTTCTGTGGGCTTCAGTCCAATGAGTTTTCCCCTCGAAATGCTTTCCCTGCCTCAGGAGGAAGGCCTGCAGAACCTGTTTCGCAGTCTTCAGTTCCGTCATTATGTTTCGCCTCATTCTGCAAAACTCCTTGATGGATTCCTCTTTCTGGCTTGACAGATGAACCGGACTGTAATCATGTGTAAACAAATCCTTTGCCAGGAGTCTTGCATCGACTTTGTCATTTTTCACTTTATGATTGGATGACCTTCTCAGTGATGTTGGAGCCATCACGACGCATGCAATGTCCTTTTTCAGTAAATCACGGCAGAGACCGAATCCTGTAGGCCCTGCCTCATAGCCGCAGACGAACATTACTTCCCCGAGCTGTTCCTTTACATTTTTCAGATATTTGAGGACATTGGATGTCGTTGACTTCATCTTGTGCTCATAAAGGTATCTGTCCGTCCTCGGCTCGTAACAGCAGACTGAGTATGTCTCCTTGTGGACATCCATTCCTACATAAATTATACTTTTCATGTTGTGTCTCCTCTTTGCATTTTGGTAATGCTTCTTTTGGGATTTATTTTCTGTCTCCATTATGAGGCTAAATCCATGTTTTTGCAAAAATCTGGAGACACAACATATTGTCTAACGCTAGAACAGGTTGTTATTTATACTATCTCCAGCTTCGAATTATTTTCGATAATAGTAATCACAGTCGCCAGGACACGGTTGGTCATAAGAATAGCGATTATCCTCATTTTTACAAACACCTCTGTTATTGCAATAAACGCAATTACAGTTGCTGTAAACTATTTGGATATAGTTCTCGTTATGTTTTTCGCTTTTTCTAAAAGTCTTTCGTTTATCCATAGGTTTTTCTCCTCTTTTCTGCGGATTTTCCGCTGTTTATATGCTTAAAATCGAATTGTGTGAGTTTCAGTTTGTAATACAGATTAAAAATTGAAACTCACAGTCATTTTGCTGATTCTCGCCAGACATAGCCTCTCAACTGGGGGTCATATTCAATAGGAAGATGAATCCGATCCCTAAGAAATTCCAAGTCTCGAGAAAGAGTTGGAATCGAGACTTCAATTCCAATCTGATTCTTGATGCTGCTCTGTAATTTTTCCTTCGTCGTACAAGGATTATTCTGAATCAATTCCTGAATAATCATCAATCGTTCGAACATAATGTAACTACCACAATTTCGTATTCGCATAAACGCCTCCTTGTATTAGTTTGAGATACAATGTAAAGACTTCCTTTTAGAGAAATCTTTACAAGCCGAAGTAATAATCCGTTTCCTTTCCCAGATAAAAATCAGGGAAATTTCCTTCGGAATCCTTACAGTTGAGCCTCTCAATCAGCTCAAAACTTTGCTGTCGTAATAGTTCATAAATCCCCTTGTCCTCGTTCATGGCTGCGTAATGCAAGACCGTACACCCATGATTATCCTTCGCTTCAAGAACAGCCCCGAGCTCATACAAGGTGATAAAGAAATCAGGATTGGTGTTTCTAAGTGCAACCAGATGGATTAGTCTTTTTCCGCCCCTAAATTCTGTGTTCAGATCGTATCCCCTTTTTTGAAGCAGTTTTAACACTTCGGGATTGGTATTTGACACGATACACTCAACAAAATCTTTGCGTTCGGCTTCAAGCATAAGCTCTATCACCTCCGGGTTGTTCTGATATTCAAGGGCAAGCTCTACCGGACTAGAGTAATTTTTGTCAGAATGATGAATAGCGTATCCGAGAGAAAGACAATACTCTGTAAATTCCTTGTTCGGATTAAAACCTGCTGCCAGATGAAGCGCTGTATACCGGGTTTCCCCAAGCAAGTAATCTTCTGATAATCAGGATTCATATTTTTTTAGTATCTCAATGTCTTTTCCATGAGCTATTGCATGTCCTAGAGGTTCAAGACCTTCAGAATTCAATGCAGCCCATAACTGTTTCTCATCGTCTTTTTGCAGAATGTAGTCGAATATTTCAAGAGAACCAAACTCCCCAGCAAGATGAAGAATGTTGTTTCCGTCACAGTCGGTTTCATGTAGCATAACCTTCAAATACTGATCAACGAAGGCTTTCTGTTCTTCCATTGGCTTTGTTGTGAAAAGTTCCGCAAGTTCTTGTGTGTGTTCCTCTGTCATATAAATTTCCTCCTATCAATGTTTTAGATTTTATCAAGTTCCAAAACTCCAAATGGACTTTTGGAACTTGCTCTGTTAGGCATTTACCGTATTGAGACGGTCAATGCCTGTGTGTACGGATGAGTTCCTGTTTTGAATACATGCGGGTAAGTCGCGAAGTATTCACTTAAGGATGCAGGAAGAGCTATTCCTGAGCGTTTCAGTTGATTTCCGACTTGTGCCTGAAAAGCAAATGAAAGCTTTCGTCCCTGTAGTTTTTCCTTCTCTGAAATCACTTGGTTCACAGAAGAAACGACTTCTTTTAGTAGCTCATCAGCGTTAATGCCTTTGCATAACGAATCCTGTTTTAAGAATCTGTCAGTTATCAGTCTCTTTTCTGGTACAGATATCTCTGTTTTCCTCATAAGGTCTGTTATTGAGTGATGACAATTGACAGGCTTAAAAATGTCCTGGTTATCAAGCAGGTCAAAAATATTTACAGCTTCAAAACAAGTTTCCTTCAACTCTCTTGAATATCCTGTAGTTTTAGTTCTTCCCCACTGGGACATAATTTCACCGTACACCAAGAGCGTCCTGATTCCCAGATTTTTTAAGTCCTGCACCAGAGTGATATGGTCCAAGTCTCCTGCCAAGAGAACGAGATAATCAAATGCCCCTGAATCGGCCGCTTCCTTTATGTCCGAGTAAAGCATGGTGTCGATGCACTTTTCTCGACCATTTTTAAGAGGTCTGCCTCGTGCGCCGAATCTTGCCAATAGAAGGGCATTTTCGTATTCATTCCTAACAGGATCTACAGTTCCTAAATCTGTTCCCATATATTATTGACGGAGATTTGCCGGGGAAATGTATTTTTCCTCTGTGCTTTTTTCAAGAGCTGTGCATATACTGCTTACAAGACCTTCAAAAGAGATGACTTTCTCAAACCTATTCTTGATATCTGAATAGAGTGTAAGTCCAAAATAGCCGTCAATAACAAAAGCAATTTTTTTAGTTTTCATAGGCTTTTTCCTCCAACCTATTTTTAGCGATATGTTGCAGAGACACGCTCTGCAACTACAAACCTTATAGTATTTGGAATAACTATCAGGTTTTCTGCTTCATATCATTAAAATTTGAAGCACGGCCAATAGAAGCTAGATTCGCCTCTATCAAGTTACTCTACTAGGAACAGCTTTTTATCTGTCCTTTGAATCCATAATCAGTGTTTCTGGCTCTATGAACCAAAACACATCCTCCATCTTTTTTTCTGTTGGCAAAGTGTGTAGCAGATTGCTTTGCTTCGTTTTGGGTAGAGCATACACGACTTGCCTTCTTTCCATTTTCTTTCTTCACAGCGTAAGAACCTTTTCCTCTGCGTGTGACATGATATCTGGTTACCATCATTTCCTCCTTGGGGATTTTTAATCCCCGAATTTATTGCTAAAAAACATGCTGCATCAGCGCAGTTTTTTATTTCTTTTCATTCTTTAAACACCACATGAAAGAATAAGAAGAAATATCTCTATCATTTAGGATAGACTTCATCCTATTCAGAACGATTCCTTCAAGTACCGTACAGGATTAGCACATCCTTTCTTTTTGGGAATCTCTCGGTTAACATACTTGTTTTGAATTCTTGGAGCAGCTCGCCGAAGCCCCTTGAACCCAATTCGTCCATCCGGATGCTTTTTTACACCATCAAAAGTATAAACAGCCTTTACTTTACCTCCTTCTTCTGATACAACATAATTACAATTCTTAACTCTTTCAGAGTTAGCTCTCCAACAACCATTTGGTTGTCCGCTTTTGCTAGTGTTTACCGCAAAAATTTCTTTTTTCATAAAAAGCCTCCTTGGGGAGTTATTGCCCCCGCAAAAGTATTGTTAAAAAACTTATTCGGCATTTGTGCAGTTTTTATCTTTTTTGAGAAAATTTTTGTAATTGTCAGTAATGAATGTTCCTCTAGCCTGACTGTAGAGAGAGATTGGTTTGCTCAACCACTTACAAATTGAATGCCTAAAGATTTCAGCGGTTGTCGATTTCGAGAGATTGAAATCTAAGCGTAATTTGTTCATATAAACTCCTTAGAAGGTGTGTATTTCTTCCCTTCTAAGGAGTTATTCTTAAAAATGAGAGGATTTTTGCGGGAAAACTTTATTTTTTGAATAATTTTTTTATATCGTCAGACTTTGCCAAATCCGCAGGCGTTTTGCCATCAGCATTTTTTAGCAGGGGATTTACCATAGGCAAATTCTTCATAATATACTCCACGATTTCTGCATTATCCTTCAGTACGGCAGCGTGCAGGATATTATTCCCTTTGGGTGTCACAATTTTTGGATCAGCCCCATGCTCAAGCAACAGTTTGGATGATTCTAAGGTTTGTGCGTGAAAAAGTGCTGTCTCGCCATCGTTGTCCGCTTCGTTTATGTCGCTGTAGTAATTATGCTCCAGAATATACCGTAGCATCGGGATGTATTTGTTTCTTGCTGCACAATGGAGCAACATATTTCCGTCATAGCTTTTAGAGTCTTTGTTGGCACCATATTCCAGCAGTAAATTTATCGAGTTTATGTTCTTACTAAATCTACATGCTTGATGAAGTGCCGTATAGCCATCATTGTCTGCTTCATTTATGTCGCTG
>DGTW01000211.1 GCA_002393835.1 Treponema sp. UBA4326 | reverse complement strand
GACACGCATCCTCTAAAGAATAAGAACAAACTTATTCTCGTTTAGTTACAATTTTTTATTGTGGGTCTAGCGGAAGACCACCAGAAATTACAGCACGGATTCGCCTTACACCAGCGGAAGAAGACTGCTCCTTCTGGATTTTGAAATCACCAATCTGGGCTGTGTGCTGGACATGAGGACCACCGCAGACTTCCTTTGAGAACCAGTCTTTTTTCGGGTCTTTTCCGATTGTGTAGACTTTGACATCCTCGCCGTATTTGTTGGTGAAGAGAGCACGCGCTCCCTCAGCTTTTGCAGCTTCAAGAGACATGATTTCCATTGTGACAGGCAAATCTTCCTTAATCTTTTCGTTTACGATGTCCTCGACTTTCTGAATTTCTTCTTTTGTCATTGGGCGCTCGAATGTAAAGTCAAAGCGCATTCGCTCGTTATTGATGTTACTTCCCTTCTGAGCAACCTGGTCGCCAAGAACATTGACCAGAGCCTGCTGAAGAAGGTGGGTGGCTGTGTGATATTTAGTAGTTGTGTCGCTCTGCTCAGCCAGACCGCCCTTTGCTTTTCCTGCATCCAGAGATTTTGAAGCTTCCTGGTGTTTGCGCTCAGCCTCTTTGAAGCCCTCGACATCAACTGTAAAGCCGTTTTCGGCTCCCAATTCCTGAGTAAGCTCAAGCGGGAAGCCGAATGTATCATAAAGACGGAAAGCAACTTTGCCTGAAATTTCCTTTTTAGGATTTTTCATAAGGTTTGGAAGCAACTTCTGGAATTCAGCCTCACCGTTTTTGAGGGTGACTCGGAATTTTTCTTCTTCGGCAGTGAGTTCTTTGCGGACTTTTTCTGCATTTGTCTCAAGCTCAGGATATGCGCACTTGAAGTTTGCGATTACCACATTTGCGATTTCTGCAAGGAAAGCCTTTTCGATACCCAGTTTCATTCCGTGGCGGACTGCACGGCGAATCAAGCGGCGGAGAACATAGCCGGCTCCCACACGGTCAGGGGAAACGCCACGGACATCACCGATAATGAAGACTGAGGCCCTGGCATGGTCAGCGATGATTCGGACAGATTTGTCTTTTTCTTCGTCGCTTCCGTATTTGTATGAAGAAAGCTCTTCGATTTTTGCGATAATTGGCTGGAAAACTTCTGTGAGGTAAACAGATTTTTTGCCCTGAAGAATACAGTTTGTGCGCTCCAAGCCCATGCCTGTATCAACATTCTTTTTTTCGAGAGGAAGAAGGGTCTTTTCGTCTACACGGTTGTACTGCATGAATACATTGTTCCAGATTTCCATCCAGTTGCCGCTGTCTGTGCCCTTGTTGCTTCCCACTGGAGGAAGGCCTTCGCCAACCCAGTAGAAAATTTCTGTATCAGGACCACAAGGACCGGTCGGCCCCGCTGCCCACCAGTTATCGCTGGCAGGAAGATAGGCGATTTTGTCTTCAGGCATACCGTTTTCCTTCCAGTAGCCTGCGGCTTCTTCGTCTCTGGGAGCGTTTTCGTCGCCTGCAAAGACAGTGACGGAGATTTTTTTAGGATCAAGACCCAGCCATTTCGGGCTGGTCAAAAATTCGTAAGAAAAAGCGATTGACTCTTTTTTGAAGTAGTCTCCCAAAGACCAGTTTCCAAGCATTTCAAAGCAGGTAAGATGGCTTGGGTCGCCGACTTCCTCGATGTCGCCAGTGCGGATACATTTCTGATAGTCTGTAAGACGAGTTCCAGCCGGGTGTTTTTCGCCAAGCAGATAAGGAACTAGAGGGTGCATTCCCGCCATAGTGAACAAAACTGACGGGTCATTTTCTGGAATCAAGCTCTGTCCAGAAATTTCAACATGATTCTTAGATTTAAAAAACTCGATATACTTCGAGCGCAATTCATTAGCTGTCATAATTCACCTATTTTATTACTTTTTCAAAATAAATTCTACACGCCTGTTCTTCCAGCGGTCATCAAGATTGCTTGACGGAATGGCTGGATTTTTGCTTCCGTTGCCCAGGGCACTGAGATTTGAAGCAGGAACACCATCTTTGACAAGCCATTCCCGCACGAATTTTGCCCTCTGCTCAGACAAAAGCCGGACTTCTTCCTCTTCTTCTGCTGTGCCTGAAATATTATTTGCATTTCCTTCGATTGTGACATTGTAATCACGGAATTTTTTAAGGATTTCAGAAATTCGGCTCAGGACTTTGACATTGTTTTCAAGCGTTCGCCTGTCCAAACCTGTCGTGCGGCCATCCCAGTTCGGCATGGCGGCCAATTCTTCGCTTGTTTTAAAATCGGCGGCATCACTTCGGAAAATAATAGAAGGAACCTGCATTTTGATTCTGTTTCCTTCCCTAATGACAAGAACATCGACTTTCACAAAGCCCTTGACGGTGCTGGAAAGGTTGTTTGAGTCAGTTACGGTGAATTCATAAGGATAATCCGTTGCAGACTGAACGACTTCACCCTTTGAGCTGCGACCATTCCATATAATCTTAGGAGGAATTTCCGTCGTTCCCCTGGTAGACCAGAAAGGCTTTAGTGTCAGTGGATCTTCGATTACAAATGACCATGACTTCAGCGGACTTTCACACTCAGCTTTTGCCATGACAAAAAGCTCGTCATACTCGCCGTCACCGTCAGGAGAGAAATACTGGGGAGAGATTCCAACGGCCAGCTTGGGTTCTGCCAGGTTTTTGCTCGATACAGATTCAGTAAATGACTGAATTTCATCTGCAGGGTCAGTCTCACCTTCTTTTGGAGGAATGTATTTTTTAAGAATCAGTGGAGCCGTTGACTCGCGGTAAAATCCTTCGGGACTCAGCACGACATCATAGAGGATAATCGTATCCTTGTCCGCCACTTCTTTTTCGACAGTCCTGCCCCTGGCATCCCTTTCAGTTTTTTTGGAAGTCTGAAATGAAGGCAGGTAAGAATGCTTGAAATAAGGAAGCTCATGAACCGAACGGAACTGAATCAAAGTATGGCCAGTCACTTCATTGGTGGTAAAGCGACCTGCATCGTAAGAACTTTTTCCGTTGGCCGTATATGCGGCATCAGTAAATTTTATGATTGTCTCGTCCCCGGCTTCCCAGCTTTCCTGCTCAATCAGTCGTGAAATACACTCCCTTTCTTTTGATGGCTTTTCCTTTTTTTGCTCTTTTGAAGTGAATTTTTTGTAGTTTCCGTCCCAAAGAGTGCTTTCGTTGATTAACATTCGCACATCATCCTGAAGCTTGATTTTTATTTCATCCACGCTCACCAGGGAAATGTCAAATCGACGTTGCAAGTTTTCAATAGATTTGTTTACGGCCGAAAAATAGATTCCGTTACGCCTGAGGGTGCTTTTGAGCCAGGAATAGACTTCCTCACTGTCGTCATACTCAAAGATAATCTCGGCACTGGGGTAGTCAAAAGAAATGAAGCGGATATTGGAGCCGGAGTTGTCGGTTTTGTACCAAAGACCATCCAAAAAATTCCCGAAAGTATCCACTGTTCCGTCAAGAATTTTAGCAAGTTCTTTTTCAGCGACCCGGTTTCCTGCCACGCGCAGGGTTTTTACGGCAACATAGCTGCCTTCTGTCTCCTCCCATTCGTACATGGTTTGAATCTGATCCAGCCTGGAAGTATCTTTTCCAACAGGCTGAGGCTCTGAAGTGTAAACCCATACAGGAAAACTCGCTCCTTTTGTATGAGACAGTTCATAAGACTCAGAGCGGGGACTTTGCTGAATGAAAATCGTGCCGTCAGACTCAAAATCGCCGATTACGCTGAGGATGAATTCGCCGTTCTTGTTGTATTTTCCGTCGAAGATTTTTAGGACAACTTTGCCGGAATCAGTGACTCCCTGATAAATCAGTGAATTCTTATGATTTCCGATTACATCAATGCTTGTACAGGCAAAAGTCTTTATCTGTGTAATTTGAGTGGCTATATAATTCGAACGCTTGTATGTGCCGGTTTTTGGCTCGTAAAGACCAACAATAAGGACTATGTATGGGCTGCTTGATGTTTTTATCATGTTAATCTGATCATCAGCACCATCACCGTCAATGTCCATTTCCAGAGTGCCAACAAGAGTCTCGCCATTAGAAAGCTGAATGAAGGAAGTTTGCTCCAGGGCATCTGAATACTCGTTCTGCTTTGCCGCTGCCTCGTCATCATTTCCGACAATGGGGATGACCACTCTGGAGCGAGAAATAACTTTGTCTTTTACAAAGAGATTGCGGCTGAAAAACAAAAGGGCAAGAGCCGCCGCCGTCAATATAAAAATGACGGGAATGATTCGTTTCATAAGGTTTTATCTTATCAGAAAATGGCGATATTCTCAATATAATCAATGCCTTGACATCACAGCCGGGCAATCATTAAGATTATATTAAGGAGTAATAAACAGCTATATGAAGAAATTTAAATTTTTAAAAAGATTTGTTTTCTGTGCATTCCTTTCAGTCTCGGGACTGAATTTCTTTTCGTGCAATCAGGAAGGCGACACAGAATATATCTATAAAAATACTTTCACCGTCACTTTCGATGCAAACGGCGGCTATGGTGAAATGGAAAGCCAGACTTTCGAGCAGGGGAAAAACCAACTGCTGAGCAAGAACAATTTTACAGCCCCTCAGTCCGGGCGGACTTTTTTGGGCTGGGCCACAAGCTCAACGGCAGCCGAAAAAGAGTATTCTGACGAACAGGGCATAACAGTCTCAAAAAATCTCGTTCTCTATGCCGTCTGGGGAATGAAATCAGGAAACGGCGGAGATGCAAGCGAATCAAAAGGCTGGCCGGATGTTCAGACGGACTTTGAAAGCTATAAATTCAACGCTTACCGCGACACAAGCATAAAGCCGGGAGATGACTTCTTCAACTATTCTCTCGGAAACTGGATTAATAAGTCTCCTAGTGCAACAGGCGTATGGAAAATCGAAAGCTATAATGACCAATCTCTTTACCCGGACAACACTTACACATTCACGGATTCAGACACTGGCGATACAGGCGTAATGAACAATCAGGAGACCTTTGGTAATAAACTTGCGGCGCTTGTATGGAATAAATACAAAGAGTTAAAAGACGAGAATATAATAAAAACACTGGATAAAAAATTTTCAGACGAAACAGACAAAAAGGCCGCACTCCAATTACATATAAGTGAGATTGGCAAGGCAAACACTGCCAAAGACATTTATGAGATAATCGCATCTGACATCACAGAAGGCTTTTCAACCCTGTTGCCTGAGATTTCGTGCAAAGAGCGAAAAACTCCTTTCATCAACCTTACAACAAATGAGGATTTAGATGGACTTCTGAATGATATCAGAAAAAACGAAATCAGCACATTCAGCCAGATACTTGAAAAAATGAAAATGACAGACTCGGCAGCAGAGATAAAAGGAATCCTTGGAATCACGGGGGACGAAGGTGCCCCTACGGAAGAAGATTTCGCAGCATCTTTTACAAAGGTCATAAACTCCCTCAATAATGCCGATTTAACTGCTCCTGTTGATAATATAACAAATAAAGTTGCCGACAAGCTGGGAATTGAGTCTGAGAGTTTCATTGCTGATGAAGGCTGCAACTTAAAAGCATTTACAGAACTTCTTGCCGATGACGATGGAATTGACACAGTCAAGAAATACCAGCAGTTCTCATATCTTCTTACAGCCTACTATTTTGTAAGTTCTAAATCTTCAGTGTACGACTTTCTTCCTGTCCGAATGATTATGCTGAAAGAATTTAGAGATAATTTTGACAAGGACGGAACGCAAAAAAAATCATTACTCGCAATGTGCGAGGAATTCCGGGCAAAATTCATTGAGCGACTAAAAAACAACACATGGATGAGCGATTCATCAAAAAAAGCGGCAGAAGAAAAAGCCGAGGCGATGTTTTTTGCCATAGGCTACCCTGATGAATTTTCAGACGAAATTCTTTTCAAGGACAAAACTTCGACAAATGCAACGACTTTCCTTGCCGCATGCGGCGAGCTTTACAAAGAGGCAGTAAAACGCTATTTCAGTGCTGTTTCAGCCGAAACAGACCCGACTAAACGCTTTGAGTATATGCTTGCTATAGATATGGCGCCTTTAAAGGCGAACGCACTCTATGATCATACGGTAAACGGCTGTCTTATCCTTGCGACAAACCTCATTGATCCAATCTACAACACTGAATATGCCGATGCCTACAACTATGCGACAATCGGAGCCACAACAATCGGACACGAAATGTGCCATGCATTCGATGCGTCCGGCTCAAAACACGACAAAAACGGCAAGAAAACGGACTGGTGGGCCATCTCTGACAAACTGCGTTTCGAAGAAAAGAAAAATCAGATGACAGAACTTTTCAACATGTTCACGACGCCAAGTTCATATACAAGCCTCAACGGTGAAAAGACCCTCACGGAAAACATGGCCGACTTTGGCGGTCTTGTGACAGCCTACGACATTTTCATTGAAAAGAAAATTAATGAGGGATTCAGCGGCGACAGGCTTAATGAACAGCGGAAAATGTTCTTCCAGTCCTATGCGCTTGCATGGTCAGAAATTCCGAATGATGAAAATATGAAGACTCTGATTGAAGGCGATGTGCATGCTCCGAATCCATACAGGACAAATGGTAATGTTTGCCAGATGGACGACTGGTACGATTTGTACGATGTCCAGAAAGGCGACAAATATTATCTGGAGCCGGGTCAGCGGATAATTCTTTGGTAACTTAAATCAGTCAGGAAAGCCGAAGCCTGCATTGAAGTGCGCTTCACAGTGCTCACGGCTTTTCTGACTACAGCTATTTTTCCATCTTCTTAAAATCCCTGTTCATATAAAGGAACATAGCGATTGCAAGAAGGATTGAAACATAGTCTGCGATTGGCTGGGCATAGACCAGACCTTTCAGCCCGAAAATCATATTCAGAATGATAGTAGCAGGGAAGAAAATGAATCCCTGACGGCTGACGGCAAGGGCGAGAGACTGTTTTGCCTTGCCCATAGCCTGAAATGAAAAATTAAGGACGAACTGGATTCCGAGGACAGGCGTTGACATCATAAGTGCCCGCAGCATAATCACGCCCATTTCGATTACTTCCTCATCGTTGATAAAGATACGGATGATTTCCCGCGAGAAAATAAAATAAATTATCGTAATCAAAAAGCCTGCGATTAAATTACAGAGCAGGGCAAATTTCATGGCGTCTTTCATGCGGCGAAAATTGCTCGCGCCAAAATTGTATCCGACCAGAGGCTGAATTCCCATGGCGATACCCAGCTGGACGAAAACCACGAGCATATTCGCTTTCATGGCGACCCCCATTCCCGCAACAGGAATGTCACCATAAGATACGAGATACTTGTTCATTAAAATGTTGCTCATGCTCATAAGGATATTCGTAAGGGAAGCCGGAAGACCAATCAAAAAAACGCCTTTCAGGATGCCGTCGCGAATCGCAAAATATTGCGGGCTGAGAGTCAGGACAGAATTAGCCTTTTTTGAGCAGATGTGAAAAAAGAAAAAAAGAATTGAAACTATATTTCCGATGACTGTAGCGATTGCCGCACCTGCAACCCCCAGTCCCAGGCAGGGAATTCCAAAAAAAGAATCAAGAATGAATACCGGATCAAGGATGATATTTGCTATCGTTCCCGCCATCATGCCGTGCATGGAGCTTTGAGCCGCCCCTTCTCCGCGAAGAAGGTTTGTGAAAGCCGTCGAGACGACAATTGCAGGGCCGCCGCAGGCAATCCATGAAAGATAGGATTTTGCAAAATCAAAGGTGTTGGGACTGGTTCCGACAGCCTCAAGAATCTGGCGCATGAACGTGAACATAAGAACGGCACCAATGAGGCCCGTAAAGATTCCTGCGTAAAGACAGAATGAACTGATATTTTTCGCCTTATCGTAGTGTTTTTCGCCAAGAGCACGGCTTAAAAAAGAAGAGCCGCCGATACCGAAAATATTTCCAGCCGCCATGAAAAACAAAAAGACCGGAGTTGCAACGCTTACGGCCGCCATCTGATTGGCATCTCCTGTTTGGCCTACAAAAAAAGTGTCTACCATGTTGTAGAAAACGGCCACAATCATACTCAAGACAGTGGGAAGGGCGAGCTTAAAAACAGCCTTTGGGATTGAATCCTTTTCAAAAACATCAATATTCTTCAGCATGAGTCAAATTTAGCAGAAAAAAACATTAAATGTCAACAAATGTCAAAAAAAAGACAATTCAGCTAACAAATTATTATTTTTTTTCAAAGAAGAGAATCGTAGGACTTGCGCTGCGGGCTGTTACAACCCCTTCTTTTACAGGAGCTTTTGAAGCGTCTTCCAGTCTCAGTCCAGTGTCGGTGAGTTTGTAGAGGAAATTAACGCCATCTTCCATTCCAGTGAAATGCATGGTGAGTACGCCGTCATAAGAAGATTTAAGGGAGTTGGCGATAAAATAATCCAGGGTAACTGTTACGCTTCCCAAAGCCTTGTTTGAGATAATGTTAGGCTGCAAGAGCTTGTAATTGCTCCATGTTACGCTGCTTTCGTTGTTGAATTTTATCGTTCCGTAGTTCGAGCTTTTAAAGACAGGACCGGCCTTCGCAATCCTTTTTAGCTCTGTCTGACGACGGGTAAACTCATTTTCCAGCACCTGCTCAATATTTTCTGAAAGTGCTACCAAAGTTTCCTGTCGGCTTCTGCCTTTTTCCATGAACTGAAGTATCATGGTGTCTGAACCAGCTCCCCGAATTGACATTTTGAGATTTGCACCCTTGAATTCGTATTCCTTTTCGGCCTTTTTTACGATGTCGGTGTAAGCCCATGAGCCGCCGGCATTTTCAGTGTTAAGGACAGCCGTTCCAGCAAAAGCAGAGTCAGCATTTTCTTCAATGTTGATTCCAAATGAGAAGCCCAGGCTTGGATTCATGCGGTTGAGATCGATGCGGCCAACTTTTATCATGTTTGCAAAAGACTCAGGATACCACTTTTTGGCAATCAAAGCCCTAATAATAGAAGAATCCCGCTTGTTTTCGGTCTTTGAGTCTTCTTTTTTGACTGATGCAAGCTCATCAGCCCCGCTCACGTCAAATGAATCGGACTGGAAAAGAGCGAGATTGTGAGAGAAGCACCAGCCGTAAGTTCCGGTTTCCGTAAGAACACGAAGCCATTCACCGCTCATGTTTCCTTTTCCATTGGTGACGGCGGCTCCTGAACCACGGTATAGACAGCGGATAATTTCTCCCTCACGAAGACGATAGACCTGCTTTGAAGTATTTACGGCTTCGGCTCGTATTGGAAGGCCATCGAGTTTTACGCGGGCATAAGTGTGCTCAAATTCAGAAAACCTTTTCTGCTGACGAAGTGCACGGGATTTGCTTTCGGGTTCCGTTGCCTGCCAAAGAGGAATTTCAAAATTTTCCTTGCTTCCAGGAAGGGAAACTACATATACCTGAGAAATATTTGACTTAATATGAACTTTCAAAAGAGCACCGTCCAAAACCTCATGCTCAGAATTGCTCCACAAAAGCACGCTGTAACCAAGGTTTTTGCCACAAGAAGTGAAAAGAAGAAACAAAATAGAAAATAAAAAGAAGACTGAAATTTTCTTTGACATGATGCAATTATTATATAGAAAATTTCTCACAGAGTACACAGAGGGCAAGGATGGCACCAGGGTCTCCGCATTATAAACC
>DGTW01000124.1 GCA_002393835.1 Treponema sp. UBA4326 | reverse complement strand
ATGAACTTCCTGCCTGATGTTTTCATTCAGTGCGATGTCTGTCACGGCCACCGTTTCAATCAGGAGACTCTGGATGTGCGCTACAAGGGCAAGAATATCTCCGATGTCCTCAACATGACCATTGAGGAGGCTGCGGATTTCTTCAACGCGATTCCCCACATATCAAGGAAACTTGAGACCTTAAAGAGCGTGGGCTTAGGCTATATCCAGCTCGGTCAGTCGGCCCTCACTTTGAGTGGTGGCGAGGCTCAGCGGGTCAAGCTTGCCACGGAACTTGCCCGGCCTTCAACAGGCAAAACGCTCTACATCCTTGACGAGCCCACAACCGGCCTTCACTTTGCGGATGTAAAAGTCCTCATGGAAGTAATCCAGCGGCTCGTTGACAAGGGAAACTCTGTGGTGATGATTGAGCACAACCTTGATGTAATCGCCCAGGCTGACTACATCATCGACCTGGGGCCAGACGGCGGAAACAAGGGCGGCACAATCGTAGACACAGGCACGCCTGAAGAAGTAGCCAGGAGATGGCAGGAAACAGGCAGCTACACTGGAAAGTTCATAGAGGACACCTTAAAGCACGGTCATAGGGAAGAATAACCACAGATTACACAGATTTCACAGATTATATATTTGATTTTTGAAAATTTGTCTTTTTAATACGAATATCTTTCGTATGACAAAATTTCTAATCCGTGTAATCTGTGGCATCTGTGGTTTAAATATATGAAAAAAAGTTTTTTTGTGCTTGCAGTTTTGATTTTCTCTCTTTTTGCTCCGATTTTTGCTGCGGACGGGGAAAAGTCTGTGATTGCTATTGAGCAGGCAAAAAAAGTTGAGAATATCAAGGATCCTGTTTCTGGCGGTGACTGTATCGTGCTGACAGGAAACGTTAAAATCAGCGTAAGCAGGGGCAGCTCAAAAACTACAATAAGTGCGGAGCGAGTTAACTACAATCGCTCAAGCGAAATGCTTTATGCCGATGGCTCAGTTTCCCTTACCCAGACTGGCGGAAGTGCCGGCGGTGAGACGATTACGGCTTCAAGCCTTTTGTTCAACACTGCCACCCTAGAGGGCGTTTTTGACAACGGCCGTGCTGTTCAGACTTCAAGCGATGCAATCAACCTGCCAAGCGGCTCCACCCTCATCGTAGCTTCCGAGGTTTTCGGCCGGGACTCAGGTGGAACCATCGCATTTAAATCCGGAGAGCTTACTTTTTGTGATGACGAGAATCCTCACTGGAAAATCAAGGCAACTCGAATCTGGCTTTTGCCCGGCGGTGAGTTCGCATTTTTGAACGCCCGCCTTTTCGTAGGTCGGGTTCCCCTTATGTGGCTTCCGGCTTTCTATTATCCTAAAGACGAGCTTATTTTTAATCCCGCTTTCGGCTACCGTCAGCGAGAAGGCTATTACATCAATACTACGACTTATCTTTACGGCCGTAAGCCTTCCTCTGCCGTTAGCTCTGCCGACATCCGCACAAAAACCTCTTCATCATCATCTTCGTCCAGTGACGATGACAAAATCAATTTCTTCAGTTTTATGAACACTGGCTCCATGAAAGAGCAGAAGAGGGAAGGCCTTGTTCTCCACAACCTTGACACTGATTTCAAGGGTGACACTTCAAAATATTTCAAAGTCATGGCTGACTATTACGCCAATATGGGAGCAATGGTGGGCTTTGACGGTGTTTTTGCCCCCAATTCCCTCATAACCAGCCTTGCCACAAATTTCCAGATGGGCTTTTCCAACACCGTTTTCCGCAACAATTCCCTATATCTTGCTAAAAACGCTGCCGGGGATGTCGTTCACGATGAGTCAAACTTCATGGGACAAAAGGCTCCCTTCCGTTATCAGGCCAATTTAAAATTCACGGTGGCAAAACCTTTCTCAATCACATTCTCCATGCCGATTTATTCCGACCCTTTCTTTTCTTATGATTTCAACACCAGGGCCGAAACTATGGACTGGATTGACTTCGCCATGAACGGTACGGACACTTCAAAGGACGAGGTTACGGTTACAGAGACTTCCTCATTCACCTGGGGCGTAAACGGCTCCTATACGGCAAAAGTTCCCCAGATTTTGAATCCATATATATCATCCCTGTCTCTTTCTTCATTCAGCTCTTCGATTGTCTATTCTTCAAAGGCAAACGAAAGCCTTTCTTCTGATGACAGGTACAAGGCTGATTCTTCTTGGGCAACATATACTCCGGAGAGAAAATTTTACTATCCGTCACAGGTTACTCCTTTTAAGGCGAGTGCGAGAATTTCAGGAACGATTATTCAGTATCCTTTCAAGGCAAGCACGAAATCACAGACTGCACCATCCTTCACGCTGACTCCTCCTGGAGATTTGAATTTGGAAGAAAAAAAGGAAGAGTCTGGAGACGAAAAGCTTTCAAAAGACGGAAAAAAGAATGATAAAAAAGACAAGAAGGACGACAAAAAAAGCGAAGAAGAGAGCGAGGAGGAGCCTCTTCTTGCAGAATCTTACCTGCCCCTGCTCACCGTGCCTTCAGTTTCAACTACGGCCATAAACGGAATCACTTATTCTTTGGGCTACAATATTTCCCCGGATTTTACTTCCCAGCTTTCTTATGCCTCCACGATTTTAAAGACTCCCGATGATTTCACCTGGAATGACATGCAGTCAACTTACATACAGGTAAAGGCTCCGACCGTCATAACAAGCAAGGTCGGCTACAGGGACAGCTTTCTTACTCTTACGGACACTTTTACTTTCAACCCAGTTTATCAAAGCCATCCATATTTGAAGATTACAGACACGACGGCTGAAGGCGGATATACGGAAAGTGCTGCAAAATCTGTCGAAAAAACTGACTATTCTGCCCGCAAACTTGATTTGACGGATGTAAATGCCCTTTCTTTCAAGCCATTTTATTACACCAAGCATTTTTCAGAAACCTCGCTGACATGGAACACAACCATAAAACTTGTCCGCACAAACTTTGTCGGAGATGCTGACAATCCTGAATGGGACTATCTCACCGCTGACCTTACTGACGAGGAGTCCTTCACCGTTCACAATTTGAATTTTGTCCTTGGTTCAAACCAGCTGGACAAAAAAGTGTATCAGACTCTCTCTCTCACCACGACACTTCCGCCTCAGGTAGACTCCTACAAGGGCACTCTTACTCTGGGCTTTCCCTACACGACTTTTACGATGGGAACTGGTATCCATCAGAAAAGCAAGGACGATGATACTTGGGTGAAGGATAATCTCAGCCAGACTCTCAGCATAAGCATGTTCAGCAGCAAACTGAAATTCTCCCAGTCCTATACATATAACTTTGAGGAAGAGGTGAATGATTCCCTGAAATTTTCACTGTCAGGTTTCGGCTTGCAGGCGGCTTATACGGCCTCTTATACCACTGGCTACACTTTTATCACTGAAAACGGTATAAGCAAGGGTTGGGCAAGCAACAGTGAAAAAGAATTCCAGCCTTAGCAATTCAGCCTGTCTTACGCAAGCTCCTCAAAGACATTCAAACGCCTTAATGACAGGATTTCCCTTTCTCCGTCTTTGTCAATGAGTGCCGTCTATGATTTCGTTCGTCCGACAAACAGCTATTTCCGTTTTATACCGTCACTTACATTTAAGGTTAACAATTTCCTCAGCATAACATTCAGCGCCGAGTCTAAAAACAGCGTAATTTACCGCTATTTATGTAGTGATTCCGAATATGAGGAAAAATATATGGGCAAGGGGGAGAGAAATTTCCTCCAGGACTTGATTGATTCATTCCGCTTTGATGACGAAGAAAAACGCAAATCCAGCGCTTTCAAACTCCAGAGCCTCAAGATTGACATTACCCATGACCTTGATGACTGGGACTTGAACTGTTCATTCTCCGTAAAACCCAGGCTTATGACCAGCTCTTCCACAGGTTACAATCGTAGCGACGGAAAATCATACTATGACTTCAGCCCCTATTTTACAATCAGCGTTGCCTGGCGACCTTTGGCCAGCATGAAGACACAGATTGTGGATGAATATGGGGAATGGAAGTTGAATCCATAATTTCCATTCTCTGGCGACCTGCTTCGCAGTTCGGGTGAATGGAAGTTGAATCCTTAATTCACTTTGACTGAGTATTCTCATTGGCAATGAGTTTTTGTCATAAAATAATTTTATAGAAGTCTGAATATTCCTTTTATCTGTCTGATATGGTCTTTGTTTCTATGCAAAAGAATCCGATTATAAGTTTAACGGAGGAGTTTATCGGATGCGTTTTGTTTTTTCAGGTCAGAACAAGCTTTTGTTCAACTTGCTGAAAACTTATGTTTGTGAGGAAGGTGACACTTTTTTTTACTTTGATGACGGACTTAATCTTTTGAAAAGCATATTGCTGGATGATGTTTGTGCGGATTTTATTCTGCTGGAACAGACGGTCTACAAGGGCTTTGAGGAGTTCCTTTTCAATTTATTGTCCTCAAGAAGCCTGAAAATTCCTCTGGTGCTTGTGGGGGAGTGTGAGCTGGGGGCGGACGAAAGAATTACGGCCTGGATTTCAGAAAATGAGATACAATATGACCTGCAAACTTTTCACACTCTTATTCCTGTTTTTCAGAAAATCTATGCTGCCCTTGAAAAGCCTGAGATAAAAAGGCTGCTTGAAAATCCTGCCAAGAATGACTTGCCTGCCGAAGAAAAACTTTTGATAAAAAGAGTAAAAATAAATCCAGTCGATAATTTCAGAAATGAAAATTCACTTTCACCTGCAATATACCAGCTTCTGAAATATCTTTACAAAAATCGCTGCCGTGAGGTTTCCCTTCTTGAGATTGAAAAACACATGAACATAAAGGGAAGAAGCGAAAAATCCCGCAGAAATGCCGTTTATGCCTATATTTCCCGCCTGCGTAAGTGCTTTGAGGGAGTACCCCTCTGCACCATGGAAGTGCAGAGGACGAGAATGGGCTTCTACAAATTGATTTTGCGATGAGCTATTTGATTCGGGCTTTGATGAACTCCATCTTGAGTTCTTTCATTGCCTCGGTGAGGGAAACCTTGTAGATGTGGGGGTTCAAAATGCGCTTGTATGAGGCATCGAAGCTCTCAAGCTGTTTCTGCATTGTTTCCCGGGCCTTACGCAAAACTTCGGCCTCGCTCTTCTTTTCGCCGACTCTTTTTCCGCCCTCAACGACTTTTTTGAGCATTGGCTCGACTTTGCTTGCAGAGAAAGTGAACTGGCGGTAATCGACCATCGTGTGATAGTAGCGGTATTCCCTGCCGGTTTCGATTTTTTCGTCCTCAAGGGCGATGATGTCAGCCTTGGCGTTCCCGTCATTGTCGTAGAGACGGTAAACATTTTTTACGCCCGGGTTCGTGTTCTTCTCGGGGTTATCGCTGAACTTCATGGCGGCTTTCATCTCGCCTGTGGCCTCGTCATGCCTTGCACCAAGCTTGTAAACGCCAGTGAAGCTGGCTTCGTTTCCGCCAGTGACCATGTGGGTTCCTACTCCCCATGAGTTGATCGGTGTGTCCTGCTGAACCAGAGTCTCGATGATTTCTTCAGTCAGCTCGTTTGATACGCAGATTTTTGCCTGAGGGAAGCCTGCTTTGTCCAGTTCCTTTCGAACTTCCCTTGTAAGATATGAAATGTCGCCTGAATCCAGTCGGACACCGAAATTGTAGCCTTTTTCCACAAGTTCCCGGCCCACGGTGATTGCGTTCTTGATTCCTGAGCGGAGGGTGTCATATGTGTCGATAAGAAAAATTGCGTTTGTGGGGTAGATTTTTGCGTAAGCCCGGAAAGCCTCAAGCTCGCTGGGGAAAGCCATAATCCATGAGTGGGCCATGGTTCCCATGACAGGAATTCCGTAGATTTTTCCGGCCAGGGTGTTGCTGGTTCCGGCAGCTCCGCCGATAAAACTTGCCCTTGTAGCGCTCATGCCGCCGTCCGGTCCCTGGGCACGGCGCAGGCCGAATTCCATGATTCCGCCTTTTTTGCTGGCAAGCCAGACTCGGGCTGTTTTTGTGGCGATAAGGCTCTGAAAGTTGATGATGTTGAGGATAAGTCCCTCCACAATCTGTGCCTCAATCAAATTTGCGTGGATGCGGACAATCGGCTCCTGGGGGAAGATAATCGAGCCTTCCTCAAAAGCGTACATGTCGCCGGTAAAGCGGAAGTCTTTAAGAAATTCAAGGAAGCCTTCCTCAAAAATTTTCTGCTCCCGCAAGTATTCGATGTCGTCCTCACCAAAAGTGAAGTCCGTGATTGCGTCGATAAGATTCTCCAGGCCTGCGAAGACCGAAAAACCGCCGTTGAAAGGCTGCCGCCTGAAGAACATGTCGAAAACAACCTCGTGGTTCATGTCGTTCTTCCAGTAGCCCTGAGCCATTGTAAGCTCGTAGAAGTCGGTGAAAAGCGCGTTGTTAGTGATGACGCTTTTTTGTGGTTCTGCCATAAGTGTACCTCATTCAAATTGAAAGTTTAAAACTGAAAAATTGGATGTTGTTCTCCAGCGTTTACCGACTTCATAAGCGATAAAAACCGACATCTGAATCTATTTTATCGAATTTTTAGGGAAGGGGGAAGTCTCCCAGGGCAAGCGTAACGCCTGCCTTTCACCGCCACTCGCTAGGCCTTTTGTTGTATTTGAAGGTGTATCTTGCTCCCAGATAGCGGCCGATGAAGCGGCTCATAAAGGCCGTGAATTTCCATTTCGGCGACCATAAAATGATTTTCTTTCCCCGCCTTGCCTTTTTCAGGCAGTGGGCCACGACTTTTACAGGATCCTTCCCGTGAAGGACTTCTTTTCTCGCTCCGTTTGAGGCTACATTCGCAAAATCCGTCGAGACGCTGCCAGGGCAAAGGGCAGAGACCTTGATTCCCCTGTCTTTTAATTCTGCTGCCAGAGCCACCGAGAAGGAGAGGACATAGGCTTTCGTGGCCGCATAGACCGCAAAATTCCCCAGCGGAAGGAAGGCCGCAAGGGATGCCACATTTATAATCGAAGAGCCCTTGTGCAGATAGGGAAGGACAGCTCCGCAGAGCCCTGTCAGGGATGTGCAGTTCAATTCAATCATGTCGATTTCCCTGTCAAGGGGAGTCGTGGCGAATTCCCCGTAAGTGCCAAAACCCGCATTATTCACAATCAGATCTACTTCAAATTCCCCGGAAAATTTCTCGGTGGAAAGAAAGGAAGAAAACCTGCTTACACCGTCTTTCCCCGAGAGATTCATAGGAATAATCTTGACTTTAGGAAAAATCGTTGTTTTGTCAGGCGACTTCCCATCAGAAGCCTTCAAACTTTCAACTTTCACTTTTCCACTTTCAGTTTGAGTGTTTTCCGTTTCTTCGTTTTCAATTTCGCTTTTGACTGTTTCGAGCTTTTCCCCGTTCCTGGCAAAAAGCCATATTTCACTGCCTGTGTTTTTTTTGTCTCTTGCAATTTGTCTGGCAAATTCAGCACCCATGCCGGAACTTGCCCCTGTGATAATCGTAATTTTTCGCATTCTGGAATTATAGCATGAAAAGACAGGAATTACACTAATTAACACGAATTAAAAAAGAGACACGAATTGCACTAATTAACACGAATAGAAAAATGGGGTAGAATCAAAAACATGAAAAATCATTTGCGTTCATCTGCATTCAGCCATGTCATTTTAGTAGTTTTTATTTTTCAGTTTGCTGTTTTCAATTTACTCTCTTGCAAAAAAAAGCCCACGGCCCAGGAACTTGAGGCTCAGAAACGCCTTGCCGAGGAAGAGCGAGCCAAGGCAATAGAGCTGGCAAAAAATTCCGCAATCTCAGAATACGCCTCATCCATGTCCGACGAGGCCAGAATTTCCCAGCTTTTCCTGGTGAACATCGAAGGAAATCAAAAATACTCTTCCGTCGAAAAAACAGGCTCCCTTTATGGAAAGCCTAGGGAAGGAAGCCCTCTTCTTCCTGGCGGAGTCCTGCTTTTTTCTTATAATATTTCAAAAGACCCGCTTGAAACCTACAATTTCATCAAGTCTATTCATGATTTTTATGTTGACAATCAGAATCTTCCACCCTATGTTGCAGTCGATCAGGAGGGTGGCGATGTGAACAGGCTTCGAGGTCTTACAAGCGTTCTCTGGGCGCAGAAAAAAGTGGCTGAGTCATTCTCTATTGAAGGCTCCAAACAGCTTTACTCGGCTCAGGCCCGGCAAATGAGGAACCTTGGTTTTCACATGAATCTTGCGCCCGTTGCCGAAGTTTTGACCGAAAAAAACAGGGGCTTTCTTGACAGCCGCTCTTTCGGAAACCTGGAATCTGTCCTTTCTTATGGAGACATTGCCGTAAAATCTTATGAAGAAAACGGAATCGCCGTTGTTTTAAAACACTTTCCCGGAAATTCAAATGCCGATCCTCATCTGGGACTTCCAAAAATCGAATACAATGATGGTGAATGGGATACTTACTTTAAGCCATTCCAAAGCCTGCTCCCAAAAGCTTCTGCCATGCTGATGAGCCACGCAATCATGCAGCCAGAAGAAAAAAGCAGCGGAAGCAAAGAGCTTTCGGAAGAGCTTAATCTGCCCGCCTGTTTTTCTTCATACTGGATTCGCCAGGTTGCAAAAAAAGAATTTTGCTTTACCGGCCTTGTTTTTTCAGATGATATATTCATGGGGGCACTGGCCAAAAACGGCTATCCGCCAGAAAAAGCAGCCCTTGAAGCAATTAAGGCCGGAGTTGATGTAATCATGCTTTCTGAAAAACGCTTCGGACAGGTCGCAGGCCTTCTTCTTGCAAGGGCAAAGGAAGACCCGGAATTTGCAAAAGAGATAAATCGTGCTGTAGAAAATGTAATCCGCTACAAAATCAAGGCCGGAATTCTTGACTTGAAGGAAAATGAAGTCACTGAAAGCTCTAAGATTCCTTCCTTCACACTTGGACTAAAGACTGATTATGCAGAATTCGACCTTAAAAAGTTCGACGAAGATTATAAGGACGGAATGAAAGCCTTTGAGATGGCAAAATAGTTTTTAATTCTCGCTCATTTGGCTTTCGTAGACTTCCCGGTAAATCATGTTTTCTTTAAGCAAGTCCTCGTGGCTTCCGATTCCGCTGATTTTTCCGCTGTCCAGAACAATGATTGTGTCCGCATCCTGAACTGAGGCGATTCTCTGGGCAATGATAATCTTTGTCGTATTCGGAAAAAAAGTTTTCAGTGCCTTTCTGATTCCTAAATCCGTGGCTGTGTCTACGGCACTTGTGGAGTCATCGAGAATGAGAATATCGCTCTTTTTGACCAGTGCCCTTGCTATGCAGAGACGCTGCTTTTGTCCGCCGGAAAGATTTACGCCGCCTTGTCCCAGGTTAGTATCATAGCCTTTTGGAAAAGTCATAATAAAGTCGTGGGCATGGGAAATCTTACAGGCTGCAATCAATTCCTCATCGCTGGCATTTTCCTTGCCCCAGCGGAGGTTTTCCGCAATTGTTCCCGAAAAGAGGATGTTTTTTTGCGGAACGAAGGCGATTTTTTTCCTCAATTCCGTAAGATTCCAATCCCGGACATCCCTTCCGCCGACAAGGACTTTTCCGCTCGTTGCTTCATAGAGGCGGGGTAGGAGCTGAACCAAAGTTGACTTGGAGCTTCCAGTTCCGCCAAGAATTCCAATGCTTTTTCCCTGGGCAATGAAAAGGTTTATGTCGTTCAAAACGGCGTGCTCTTCTTTTTTGTCATAGGAGAAGCTTACATGCTGGAATTCGATGTCGAAATTTTCCGGTGACATAGGGGCGGTGGAGACAGTGAAAGCTGACTGACTCAATGTCTTGCCGTCTGCTGTGACGGAGTTTCCCCCTTCATTTGATATTTCTATTTTTTCATCAAGGATTTCTGTTATTCGTGAAAGGGAAGTGCGGCTTAGTATGAACATTACGAAAAGGCGGGAAAGCATCATAAGTGACATGAGAATTTGAGTGATGTAGGAAATAAAGCTTATCAGCTCCCCAGTCTGCATCTTTTCGCTGACTACCATGTTCCCGCCGAACCAGAGGGCGCTTATTATGCAGCCATAAACCATGAGGTGCATGAGCGGCATGTTGAGGATGACGATTTTTTCGGCTCCAACCTGACTTTTCTGCAAGTCATCGGCAATTTCGTCAAATTTTTCGCTTTCGTGTTTTTCCCGGACGAAGGCCTTGACCACCCGGATGGCTATTAAGTTTTCCTGAACGATGCGGTTGAGCCTGTCATATTTTTTAAGCAGTTCCCGGAAACGAGGGTAGACAATGATTACTATGACAGTCAGAACGAGGGCTAGAAGGGGAATAACTATGAAGAAGATTATGGCAAGTTTAAAATTGATTTTACATGCCATGATTGTACCAAAAATAAGCATTACAGGGCTTCGAACCATGGTGCGGATTATATTCTGGTACATGTTCTGTAATGAAGTGACATCAGTGGTGAGCCTGGTGACAAGCGAGTCAGTTCCGAATTTGTCCATGTTTGAAAAGGAAAAATCCTGAACTTTCTTGAAAAGTTTTTTCCTGAGATTTTTTGAAAAGCCGAAGGCCGCTACGGAGGAAATTCTGCCGCACATAGCCCCGCAGAACAGGGAAAAGACTGCCATGAGAATCATAATAAAGCCATGCCTCAGTACAAAAGCCGAGTCTGAATTTTTGATTCCCACATCCACCAGGGAGGCCATAAGGCGAGGCAGCCTTGTCTCCATGAAAACTTCACCCAGCATGAAAAGAGGCGAAATGACCGTACAGAGCCAGTAGTAGCTTTCCATGCCGGAAGTTATTTGCCGGATTTTTGACATGTGAATGATTTGTTACTTTCGCTTGCCAAAAATACGAAGAAGCGTGAGGAAAAGATTTATGAAGTCCAGGTAAAGCTCAAGGGCCGCCATGACTGAAACTTTCTGATAATCTTCGCTTCCGTTTGAGTGCTCGGCGACTTTTACGATTTTCTGAGAATCGTAGGCAGTAAGGCCTGTAAAGATTACTACGCTTGCTATTGCAATCAGAAAGTCAAGGGCGCTTGTGTTGAGCTTAAAAAAGGCGGCCATTAGAAATTCTACTATTGAAACGAGAATTATGCCAACGAGAGCCATCATCAGGTAGCGTCCGAAGGTTGCCAGATTTTTCTTTGTTGTGGCACCGTAGAAAGCCATGACAAAGAACATGAGGCTTGTTCCCGCAAAAGCGGCTGCTATTGACTCAATCTTATATACTAAAAAGATAGAAGAAAGCGTGATTCCATTGATGACTGAGTAGGCAATAAAGCCAAGAATTGCCGTTTGCAGGGAAATTTTTCGAATCATTGACGAAAGGGCGATGACGATGACTATTTCTGCGATGGCGAAAATCCAGAAGCCCATCATGCTGTTTCCGTAGAGAAATTGACCGAAAGAAGTCAGTCCGGTTTCGCTGAAAATGCTGTTTGCCGTGAAAAAGGCCGATATTGCGCTTACAAGAAGGGCTATTCCCATCCAAAGATATGTTTTCGTGATGAATTTTGATTTTTCTGATTCTGCAAGTGATATTGTGCGTGTCATTTAGAATCCTCCTTTCATTATTTTACAGCAAAATTGTGGTTAAATCCATATAGAAAAATTCCGATATTCATAAAGAAGAACAAGTTTTTTTGGAGAAAAACGATTATGAGAAAGAACTTTGTAAAAATCGCCTCTGTTTGCGCCGCGCTTATTTTTGTTTCGGCTTGTGCCACTGTAATCAGGCAGCCTTCCATTCAGGAGCTTATCATGCAGGGACGATATGATGAGGCAAAGGAAATTTTTAAGACAAAGACTGACATAAATGCTTGTGATGAGAACGGAGACACAGCCCTCCATGTTGCAGCCCGGGTAAATGAGGCTGATTTGGTCAGCTTTCTCATCATTAAAGGAGCAGACACTGAGGTTCAGAACAAGGAGGGAGACACTGCCCTTCATGTTGCAATCAAAAATGATGCCATTGATGCCGCAAAAGTTCTGGCTATCGTTCACGGTGATATTTTTGCCAAAGATGCCGAGGAAAACACAGCCCTGGAGCTTGCCCTTGCCAAGGGTGAGGAATGGTATGATGCAATGATTACCTCTCAGACAGGAAAAATTCGGGATGTTGACGGCGAGTCAATCGTTCATTATTTCGTAAAGACCCGGGACGAACTGGCCATAGACCGCTGTATTCAGGTTGGAGTTCCCCTTTCAGTCAGGGACAATTACGGATTTACGCCGCTGGATCTTGCCTTTAAGAGTGCTGAAAACTCAGCTTCAATAAGAATCGCCGCCCGACTTCTTCTTGCCGGTGCCACGCCTGTAAGGGGGGATTTTGCTTATTTTGAGGATGCCGTGCGTACCCACAACATGATTCTTCGTTTCAATGACGGCCAGACTCCCCTTCATATCGCTACGATAGACGGACATACCGGCATCGTGGATTACATTCTGAAAGAGCATACGGCTGTGCGTATTGCGGACATACTTTCTGCTCAGGACATAAGCGGTGCCACGCCTCTTCACGAGGCCGTTCGCTATGGCCGGGTTGATATTGCCCGCCTTCTCTTAGCCAGCGGAGCCAATGTAAACGCAATGGACTCAATCGGAAAGACTCCGATTCTCCTGATTATTCCTTCTGCTGCCCAGCAGAACATGTACCCCCTGCTTTTGGTGCACAAGGCTAATGTCAATCAGAAGGATATGTACGGCGATACTGTTCTCCATGTGGCGACCATGGCAAATGTTCCCGTGAACACTCTTTCCCTTTTGGTCAGCAACGGAGCCTCAGTAAACGAAAGAAATAAGGAAGGCGTGACTCCGCTGGCCCTTGCAATCGAAACAATGCATCCTGAGCAGGTGAAATTCTATTCCAAGAGCGGAGCCGACATTTATGCCGAGGACATGAAGGGAAACACACCTCTCACAAAAGCCCTGGAATCTGACTCAAGAAAAATGCTTGAGACTCTCATTACAGGCTCAAACATCGCGGCGACAGATTCCAGCGGAAACACGGCTCTTCATATCGCAATCGAAAAAGACGCTCCCCTGGATTATATCCGCTATCTGGTGGATGCAGGTTCAGATGTTAATGCCAGAAACAAGAACGGCGACTCTGTTCTCTTCGTTACTGTGCAGAAAAACAGGCGGGATGCAGGAGACCTTCTCCTCGAAAAGAACGCTGATATTTTTGCCACAAATACCCAGAACGACTCTCCCTTACGCCTTGCCTTGACTCAGGGGGGCGAGGTTCAGGACTGGCTCATTACCTCAAAAACCTTGAATTCCACTGATGGAAGCGGAAACACGCCCCTTCATTATGCCGCAGAATGGCATCTGAACGAAGCAATCATTGCCTTGATTCAGAAGGGGGCAAAAGTTGATGCCGTGAACGGGAACGGTGAGAGCGCAATTTATTCTGCCGTAAGGGGCGGGGATGACTCACCTTCCACAATAAATGTGCTTGTCTCAAATGGTCTCGTGATAGACTCACGAAACAAGCTGGGCAGGGACAATTTGGGAAATACCCCCCTTCATGCCGCTGTAAAATGGAACGGCTTCAACAATGCAAAGACACTTGTTGCCCTTGGCGTTGATGTCGATGCCCAGAATCTCAGCGGAAAAACAGCCCTTAGCGATGCCTGCCGGTCTGCCAAAAAAGACATGGCCATCCTCTTGATTCGTAGCGGCGCTGACATAAACGCTACTGATGCCACGGGCCGTACGGTGCTCATGGACGCAATTTCAAGTTCCAATGAGGATATGGTCCGGCTGCTCCTTCAGTACAAGGCTAATGTTCAGGTTCAGGAGATGAGCGGACAGAACGCTTACCACGAGGCGGCCATTACGGGCAACATTGGAATCATAAACATGATTAGAAAGGCCGGTGGAAATCCTCTTTCCAGGGATGCTGCAGGAGAAACGCCTTTCTCCCTGGTGCTCGGAGCTGAAATTAGCGTAATCCAGGCCGTTCTTGGAAACGACACGACTATTTCTGACTCAGACGGCAACACGCCGATTCATATTGCCGTACAAAAACATGCCAGCCAGAAAACGTTGATGCAGCTTTTGAACATCGGTTATCCGGCAAGCCAGAGAAACGGACAGGGACTTACGCCCCTTAACGAAGCCGTGGCCAATAATGAGAAAAATCAGGCTCTGGTTCTACTTGAATATGGTGCAGATCCGTATCTCTCAACGACAAGCGGCGAGAATGCCCTTACGGCTGTTTTCAAGACAAAAAATCTGGAGCTTTTGGATGCAATAGCAAAATACAACGCTACCAGGAGCGACCGTCAGGGAGACGGAATCCTCCACTATGCCGCAAGGTTTGCTGACAAGGAAATCGTGGAGCATCTTGTTTCCCTAAAATTGGACAAGAGCGTCCGCAACATCTCTGGAGAGACACCTGCCCAAATGGCCGAGCGATGGGGCAGAAAAGACATTGCGGAAATCCTCAGGTAAGGCTTTTATACATTTCCGTTATAAATCTTTTCGTCAACCAGCTTTTCGCTGTTTGCTACAATCAGTGTAACTGCTCCGTCGCCAAGCACATTTGTTCCAGTCATAAACATGGCGACGATAGGGTAGAGACCTATGACAAGTCCCAGCGCTTCCTTTGGAATTCCTGCCTGAGTCATAAGCAGTGATACGCAGACAAGAGCTCCCATGGGAACGCCAGGTGAGCCTACAGAAAGAAGGTATATCGAAATCATCATGGAACAAAGAATGCCCGGGCTTATTTCTATTCCGAATGACTTTGCAAAAAAGAGGACGGTCAAAAGCATCATGGCGCAGCAACCGTCCATGTTTATTGTGTTTCCCAGCGGAATTGAAAAAGAGTAGACTTTTGAAGAAATCCCCAACTTGTCACGGCAGGCTTTTAATGCCGATGGAAGAGCCGCGGCACTGGCGTTAAAGGCAATCGCAGTCGTTACAGGCTCAAAGTATTTTTTATAGAAGATAAACGGATTTTTGTGAGCCAGAAATAGAATTAGCAGCCCGTACATGATAGCCAGACTGATAAAACTGATGTAATTCAGAGCTATCCATTGAAGCATGGCTGTAAAAGCAGAAGGATTGAGGTTCAGCATCAGCTTTGCCATAGATGAAAAAATAGCAAGTGGAACTGTCTTCATTATAACGGCGGCTATTTTTGTAAAGACGATGTTCGCTATGTCTAGACCTCCCTTGATTTTCTGGGAAGCATCTCCGATTACAGTGGAAATAATTCCTAGAAGAAAAGCCAGAAAAAGAAGCTGCAGCATGTTTGAGCTTGTAAAGGCTCCTAAGAAATTTGACGGAACAATATCCTGAATGACCTTCCACATGGAAATTGGCATGGCGGAAGGAAGAAAAGCTGCTTCTGCCGAAGACTCTTCAAATAAATCTGCGAGCGAATTATTTCCCATTGGAAAAATATTAAATATTCCGTATGCAAGCAGAATGGCCAGAATTGAAGTAAAAAGGTACATCAAAAAGACTTTTGCTCCCAGACGACCCAAAGACTTTATGTCGCCCATGCCCGCAACGCTTGAAGCAACAGAAAAAAAGATAAGTGGGCCGACAATCATCTTTATTGCGTTCAAAAACATAGTTGAGATGGTTGAGAAAACATTTTCTGAAATATATTCACAAGCAGAGCTTCCAAGAGTCTCTTTTAGAATGAAACCTGTCAACAGTCCCAGTCCCATTGCAGAAAAAGTCACTATAAGCTGCTGATACTTTGAGCTGTCAAAAGTGATTTTTATGACATTGGAAGTCCTGACATGCTCCATAGAGAGAGTCAGCTGGAGGTTTTTGCGCACGATGCTTCTGACCACCGCATCTTCATCATTATCTGAAGGACAGTTCAAAAGCTCCTTAAGCCCCATGTCAGTGTCTTCAAGCTCAAAGGCCGAGCCGCGGCACTTGATTACCAGTGAGCCTTTGCCCAAAAAGTGCCTGAGGCTGATGATTACCTGTGATTTTTCATCTGCACGGTGCTCAATCAGCTGGACAAGCATGTCTTCAGCCAAAAGAACGGTCTTTATGACCTGATTTTTTTTAATGCGAAAGTTCAGGAGCTTTTCTCGTATGAAATCCACCATGACTGGCAGATTGTCCATGGAGGCTTCTGTTTTAAATTCAAGCTGCTGCAAAATATATCTCCTTTTTATGCTATTTGTATATCAGAAAAATCATTGGGATTTTTTTTAGCTCGATTTTTTCTTTTTTCCAGGCTGCGATAGTCTTTGTCTTTATAAATTCTTCACTTGTGGTTATGCCTGCGGCCAGGCAGAGCTTTGTCTCGGGCCTGCATGTTTTTAGAATTGCTTCCAGCATTTTCTGGTTGCGGTAAGGTGTCTCGATGAATAGCTGGGTCTGGTCTTCCTTGTAGACTTTATTTTCCAGTTGCTTGATTTTGCCTTCCCTTTCGCCGTTTTTAACAGGAAGATAACCGTTGAAGGCAAAATTCTGGCCGTTAAAGCCAGATGCCATTATGGCCATTATCATTGAGTTTGGCCCCACAAGAGGAATTACCCTGAGATTTTTCTTTTGTGCGATTTCTACCGCCCGGCTTCCCGGGTCTCCGATGCAGGGACAGCCCGCATCAGAAATAACGCCCATGCTTTCTCCTTTTTCCAGTGGCAGGAGGAGTTTTGAAAGGTCTGCCTTTTGGTCGGTGTGCTCGCTTAGCTCTGTAAAGGTGCAGTCATCAATCGGAAATGTCTTGTCAAGTGAAACCAGAAATCGAACCGCTGCTTTCCGGCTTTCCACTATAAAGTGACGGATATTTTTTACTATTTGCGTGTTGTATGAAGGAAGAACCTGCTCCTTGGCCGTTTCTCCCATGGGACAGGGAATAAGATAAAGTGCACTTTCCATGGCTTCAGTATAGCAAAGAAATCTGAATTTGTCATATTTTCAGGGCCCTGTTGACACTTCCCTTTTGATTCGTTATAGTGAAGATAACATTTTAATAGTAATATTTTAATGGACTCGAAATTAAAGCGAGTCCATTTTTATTGTAGGGGGGTGCTCATGGAATATATAGCTTTGGATTCTTATCCGCATTACACCGAATGTGAGAAAATCGTAAGTGAGCTTGGCTTCCATCTTGTTGAGCTTAAAATCTCCCCCCAGAACGGCGTAACGCAAATTCTTGCCACTATCACAGGCAAGGATTCGAGCGTCAATATTGGCGTAAACGACTGTTCCCGGGTTCACAAGGTTCTCCTTCCTGCTCTGGAAGAAATGCTGGGAACCGACAACACCTACATGGAGCTGACATCGCCGGGAATGGAAAGAAACATCAAAAATGCGGCTGAGTTCTCGCTCTTTATCGGGCGGGAAATCCGGGTTTACGACAAGACTGTTACGGATTGGGTTGGCGGTATCTTAAAGGCTGCCGACGACAAGACTGTTACACTGGAAGAGACAAAAGAAGACGGCTCTACACAAGAAAAGACGCTTTCTTTTGAAAATATAGCTAAGGCAAAATTCATTCACTTATAATTTTATAAGAATAGGAGAACTGGTATGTCAGAAATGGCAGATGCAATC
>DGTW01000083.1 GCA_002393835.1 Treponema sp. UBA4326 | reverse complement strand
GCTGCAGAAGGTCATTTTGCAACAGGTTATCTTTGGGAAGAAGTGCTTTCAAAAGACAGCCTTCTGGATATTTTACAATCTTTTGTAACAATAGAAGTTGAGTCGTGCGGAAAGAAGGAAAATTCCGTCTTTATCTGAACGGAGGCGCAATTGCAAAATTTCCGCGCAGACGCATTGAGAAGCTGAAGTCTAGTTTTTTTTCTTTTTTTTAATATAGTTGCACTATGAAGAAATTTAATTTTATTTTAATGTCAGCCGCGCTTTGCGTTTTTGTTTCTTGCGCTTCTGTTCAGCCCGCAGAAAAGGATACTCTCTTTCAGGTGGCCACCTTGCAGTCTCTTATGCTTGGTTATTATGACGGCGTTTCAACTGTCGGTGAATTGAAGCGGAACGGAAGCATTGGCATCGGCTGTTTTGAAGGCGTAAACGGCGAATTGATTATGCTTGACAGAACTGTTTATCAGGCGATTTATGACGGAAGCATTAAGACTCCCGATGACGCGACAAAGATTCCCTTTGCGAATGCAACTCCTTTTAAGAGCGACATTTCCGCGCGGCTCGAAAACATTGATTCTTTAGAGACACTGAAAAAACAATTGAATGAAGTTGTAGAAAAGAACGGAAGAAACCTTTTCTATTTTGTCCGCATTGACGGTGATTTTGAGACGACGAATTTCAGAAGCGAATATGCGCAGAAAAAACCCTACAAGCCTCTGGCAAAAGCAATGGAAACTGACCAGACTTTCTTTGACCTAGCAAATGTTTCTGGTACGATTGTTGGTCTTTACTGCCCGGACTATATGGACAAGCTGAACACTCCAGGCTGGCACTTCCACTTTATCACCGCCGACAAAAAAATGGGCGGTCATCTTCTTGAAGTAAAGGCAAAAAGTCTTTCAGCGCAAATTGACAAGACCACATCTTTCAAGATGATTCTGCCTGAAGACGATGCTTTTCAGAACGCTGGTCTTGCCCAGGATTTGAGCAAAGACATCCGCGCCGTTGAGGTAAAATAGGCTTGGACCTTATATTCAGGGATGTTAGCTTGTGGGACTAAGCGTGTATGGCCGGGGGAAGTAATTACACCTCCAGAATCCAACACAGTTTCTATCCTATTACCTCTCTCAGAACTTTCCATGCATCGCTTGTAACATCGTCCGTGTATTCGCCGGTGCAAATCAAAAGCTCCATGCTCGCCTTGTCCTGACGCACGAATCCGCCGTGGAGCTTGTGGCGGACAAGGTATTTTTGCAGGACGGCGCATTTTGCCGGAGAGAATGCGTCTATGTCTTCGCTCTCTCCATTCCGGTCAAAGCCGCCTTTCGTTTCAATAATCCAGGGCTCGCCATTTATACACAGAATGTAGTCCGGGTAGAAAAGTTTCTGGCGTTTGGAATTGTCCACATACACGATGGAAAAGAATTCATCTCCCTTGTCACCGTTCTTGTACCACCAGTCAACGCCGGCGGAATTTTCACAGAACCGCTCGAACAATTTTTCAGGCGCGCTCCTTGTTTCTGCGGAACTAAGATAGCCTGTGTAGACATTTTTCTTGAACTCGCTTTGTATTTTTGCAGCCGCATCGTAGGTAAAGAGCGAACTTTGCGGAATGAAAAAAGGCTTTTCGCTTACCGTCTCCAAGCCCAAAGCCTGATTCAAGCCTGCATCCTGGGACATTGCAAAGCGGAAGCTGTGGCGGAGTTCGTCAAAGTTGTTTATGACAAAGGCATACCAGTTTTTTATGGAAAGTTCCAGAAGTTTTTCTTTGTAAAGGAATTTTCCTTCGTTGGCAAAAAGCTTTCCCAAAATCGTCACCGCGCTCGCATATTCTAACCCGATTTCAAGACCGATTCTGCCTACCCGGTTGTGGAATTCCCGTCCGTGGCTGTGGGTGCTCATGGTCTCGCGGAAACGCACCGTGTTTAGATTTTCCGCATTTACATCTGAAATAACCATGGCCTCGCCTGAGAAAGTCGTCCGCTCAATCTTGTCTCGGAAAACAAATCCTCCGGCCTCAAGCCTGATTTTGTTCTGCGCCGTGTCTTTGTCAAGATTATATTTTTCTTTCAGATATTTTGTAATCGCCTTTAAAGTCTGGGCATCGTCCTGTGTGTCAACAACCTGAGTCCGCTGCTCCTTTACAAGCGAAAACTTCTTGTACTCGTTTTTTAAGAAAACCGTCTTTGCAGAGAGGGCGTTTTTTCCCAGAGCGGCTTTTGCGCCCTGAGTGAATTTACTGTCGAATGTAAAAAGATAGCAGCTGTCGAGCGCGTCATTTCCGTAGTGACGGGCTTCCGGCATACGGCGAATGCGCCCGATAGTCTGAATCTCAAAAGTTTCGTCCATACCTTCCCGGAGTTTTACGAGAATGTGGGCGCGTGGACAATCCCAGCCGGTGGCAACGGCTTGTTTTATGATGACTGCGATTTGCTTTCCGTCGTTCCGCTCGATGTTCTCAAGATTCTCATGGCGGTTTGAAAGCCAGACGGCAAGATTTCCGCCCGCAATAGAAATTCCCTGTTTCTCAAACCAATCTGCTACTGAATCAAAAAGAGAATCTGAATTGTTGGGAAGCTGCACCACAATCAGCGGATTCACATTGCTTCCTGTGCTGGAAAATGCGGCTGCAAGTTCTCCATGCTTTTTTAGCGCCGCTTCCAAAAGATATTCCGTAGGACTGTCCGTTTCCACAAGCGAAGGAAAATCCTGATTGATTACTAGGAGCTTTTTTATCAGCCCTTCCGCAATAACATCCGCTTCCGTCACCTCAATCAGACGCGCTCCCTTGTCGGAAAGGGGAGTGGCAGAACAGCGGATGATTTTATCAGTCTTGAAGAGCTGCACGATTGCGTCGGATTTTTCCGTAAAGTTTTGGTGGCTTTCGTCAATGATTACCTTGAACTGCAAGCCTTCCCGGTGGGCTTTTTCAATCCATTCAAGAAAGTTCGTCCGCTCGCTGTCCTTGAGGGCGTTGTTTCCTTTTTTGGTAAGTTTTTCCCAGTTGATGAAGCAGCAGTCGTTTTCAGAAAATCCCGAAGTCATCACATCGCCCAAAAGTTTTGTGGAGGCATTGTGAATGTACAAATCCATCTTGCGCTTGCTTTGTTCCTCAAGGTTTCCTTTTCCCGGGGTAAGCCAGACAAAAACCGTGCGCGAGTGCCCCTTCACATATTCGCTCATAAAATGCGTGAGCATTATCGTTTTTCCGCTGCCAGTGGGGCTCTTTAAAATAATGTCCCGACCATTTTCTTCCATGGCAATCAAAAGTTCCCGCATCGCGTTCAACTGAAATTTCATCAGGTTCATTCTTTTTCTCCCCTTAGCCGTTCAACTCAGGATAGTAATACTGAGGAATTATTTTCACTTGGATTCCCCGTTTTTTCAGAAGAGATTTCTCTTCCTTTGAAAGCAGAAGGTCGTGACCAAGATAGAGTGTTTTCACTTCCCCGTTACCTTGAACTTGTTTCAGAGTCTGTGCAAAAAACGCTTCCAGTTCCTCGTCCGTCAGTACGATTGCAAGCCTGCTGTTGCCCTCAAAGTTCACCGCGTTTTCAAGTTCCACAAGCTCCCGCACATGAAGCAGAAGTTTATCCGCGTACTCGTAGTATTCCTTTTCCGTGATTTCAACAAAATCCACCTTGAAATATTTGAGCGAGCCGGGAAGTCCTTCCGAATACTCCGAGCCGTCTTTTCGCTTTCCAGTGATGACCGTTTTGAGCCTCTCGTAAGTGATGTCGCGGCAGATTGAGTTTTCATTGTTGGTGCAGAGAATGAAGCAGCGGTGGCCGCCGTCTTCCGCATTGAGTTTGAGGACTGCGTGGCCTGTGGTGCCGCTGCCTGCGAAGAAGTCGAGGATAGTGGAAAATGGAGAATTGAAAGTTGAAAGTTGGAGTGTTTTTCTTATGAAATCAACAGGCTTTGGAGTGTCAAAAACTTTGCTTCCAAAAATTTCTTGCAATTCTTGAGTTCCATTTGTTGCAGTCCCGCAATCATCCCAAATAGATTTTGGAGTTAGACCTTTTAACTGGGCTTCTGATAAAAACCTTTTTAGTTGAGGTTTACTATTTCCTGTTTTACCAAAAATAATTCTGTTGTCAGCAAGGAAGTCTTTATATTCTTTTTCGCCTGTTCTCCAACATCTTCCTTCAGGCGGTAAATATTCAATGCCTGTATTTGGATTCTTGATTTTGTAGGTTAAATTAGGACGAATTCCGGGACTATCAAAAGGGTCTGCTTTCCATAATCCGCGAGGGTCGTTATCAGGATTTGAAAAACCTTCTCCATTATCAGGAAGTTTAAATTGATTTTTTTTCAAATTAAATTCTTTTATATTTTTTGTATACAGAAGCGTATAATTATGGTTCATTGATATTATTGCATCATTTGAAACAGATTTTCTCGAATTCCAAATAATATCTGATATATAATTCTTGTCTCCAAAAATCTCATC
>DGTW01000169.1 GCA_002393835.1 Treponema sp. UBA4326 | reverse complement strand
TTGCCGCTTGCGCGGCAGCACAAAACGAGTGTTCCCGTAAGTCGTTTTACTCCCTCGCGCCATTTTTACTGCAATACATACATAATGCATTTGCCCTGTTTCCGTCACTAGGGGAAAGACTTTTCCCCTTTCCTGTGATATACTGATTCTATGAAACATCTTTCCTCGTTTGCAAGGCACTTTTCCCAAAAAGCATTTTTAGTCTGTTTGACTCTGGTTAATCTGTGTTTTTTTCTCATTTCCTGCAAAGGATATCCAGAGATGACTCTTTCTGAGATTGAGGCGGCCAGGGCTTCATCTTCAAGCGAGCTGATTGAAAAAACTGTCTCGAAGCCGAATACAAGCAATAAATTCCTTGCCGGCAAGGTCGGGGGCAGGTGGAACGACGGAATCATGGGCGACCCCAAAAGCTTCAATATGCTCATGGCCGAAAAAGACGGAACTACGGCCGGGGTAGTCGCTCCTCTGGTTCAGTACCTTGTAGATTATGATGTCATCGAAAAGCATTGGAAGGCTAAAATCGCCGATTTTGAAATAAAAATTGACCAGGAGAATGACAGGCTAGATTTGATTTACACCCTGCGTGATGATCTTTACTGGACTTTTTACAACAATGCCCATCCAAGGGTTAAGGTCACCAGCGATGATGTGATTTTCTGGTATGACGAGATTGTAGGTGATGAGGAATGCGGCTCTTCCAGCTACAATGCCCAGTTCATGCCTATGGACGACGGTTCTTCCCGGCGAATCACGATTGAAAAAATTGATGACAGGCGTTTCGTTTTCCATTTTCCCAAGATTGTCGCGGAGCCTGTCCTGCAGACCAACATGGATTTCGGACCTCGCTTCCTTTACAAGGCGGCAAAGGACAAGGGCGGAGCCGCAGCCGTCAAGGCGCTTTTTACCGTTGACTCAGACCCCAGGGAAATTCCCAGCATGGGGCCATATTTTCTTGTCGAGTATACACCGAGCCAGAGGCTTTTATACAAGCGGAATCCGGATTTCTGGGACAAGGATTCCAATGGCGAGAGCCACTACTACCCGGAAGAGAGAATCGTTCAGGTCATTGGAGATTTGAACACCGACTTCCTTCTCTTCAAGCAGGGCAAAATGGAAGTCTTTTCACCGACACCAGAGCAGCTTGAGGAAACGATAAGTAAGGCCAACAACCAGCTGAATGCTGACGGAAGCCTGAGAGATGACGGAGGCAAAGACAAATCCGGTTACACTGTCTTCAATGCTGAAGGCGGAATGGACGCCCCCTTCTGGAGCTTTAACCAGAACCCAAAGAACAAAGACGAGCCTTTCTACGAATGGTTCTGCAAAAAGGAATTCCGCCAGGCCATGAGCTGTCTTTTGAACCGGGAAAGAATCATTCAGCAGACTTACCGGGGGCTGGGTGAGCCAAAATATTATTTCTTTGCGAAGGCAAATAAATTCTACAACGAGGACATAATCCTTCAGTACCGCTACAGCCATGCCCATGCACAAAAATTGCTCAGACAGGCCGGTTTCTCAAAGCATGATGACGGATTTTTGTATGACGACAAGGGGCGCAAGGTTGAATTTGATTTGAGTTTCAATGCGCCTATATCAGTTTTCTCGGACATAGTTCAGATTATCACCGATGAGTGCAAAAAAGAGGGAATCACAGTCACAGCCCGCCCGACGGATTTTCAGAAGCTTGTCGAGCAGCTTATGACAAGTTATGACTGGCAGAGCCTTATCATCGGCTTCAACGGCGGCTCCATTTTCCCCAGTCAGGGAAGCAATGTCTGGGTCAGCGATGGAAACCTTCATCTTTGGCATCCACTGCAAAAATCCCCGGCGACTGACTGGGAGGCCCGGATTGACGAGCTTTACCACAAGGCAAAGTGCACGGTGGATTATGAGACAGCGAAAGTCTACTGGGATGAATATCAGTCTATTATTCTTGAGCAGTGTCCTGTCATATATCTCGTGCGCCAAAGATCTTTCTTCGCCATTCAGAACCGCTGGGATTTGACAAACTTTTATTACGACAATCTTAACGGAGCTGAGACGAATTACTTATATTTGAAGTGAAAACAGTTAGCAGTGAGCAGTGTGCAGGCAAAATCTTGTAATGACAAAATGAAATTTGTGGGGTAAAATATTTCTATGTTTACTACGATTATATCTTTGATTCGAGTCGCATTTTACATGCTCTCCAAAAATAAAGAACGCCGTCTTGCCCTCAAATACGACAAGGCTGGCGACATACAGAGCCGGGACAAGCTGGTCTTCGGCCTCGTTCCCCTCTGGGCAAGATTTGTCTTTGAGAAAGTCACCAGATCCACGGTAGAAGTTACGGGGCTGGAGAAAATCCCCCAGGACAGGGCTGTGGTTTTTATCGGAAACCATCAGGGCAACATGGACATTCCGCTTCTGTTCGGCTACATCAATAAGCCCATGACTTTCGTTGCTAAGGCCGAGCTGGGCAAAATTCCCCTTCTTTCTGACTGGATGAAGCTGCTTCAGTGTACTTTCATCGAGCGCAAAAGCCCCCGAAAGTCCATTCAGGCCATTCACGATGCGGCCGAGGGAGTCAAAAAAGGCTATTCCCAGGTAATTTTCCCGGAAGGCACCCGCAGCAAAGGCGGTCCTCACCACGAATTCAAGGCCGGAAGCTTCAAGCTTGCCTTTATGTCGGGCGCACCCATCGTTCCGGTTACCATTGACGGCACCTGGCGAATCTACGAGGGGCAAAAAAAAGTCAAAAAAGGACAGCATGTAAGGCTCATCATCCATGACCCAATTGAGACGGCAGGGCTTTCAAAGGAAGAGCAGTCAAAAATCCACGAGAGGGTCGAAAAAATTGTCTGCGATCCGCTGGAAAGTTAGGAGTTAGGAATGAGGAGTGAGGGGTGAGGAGTGAGGAGTTAGGAATTAGGAATTAGGAATTAGGAATTAGGAATTAGGAATTAACAATGAGTAATGAGGAATTAACAAATAGTCGTGAGCAGAGTGCGGTGAGTAATGATAAATTGGGCGCCACCGCCACAAGTGGCGGTCGGGTGTTCCGAGGCTCGCTAACGCTCGGTGCTTCGCACTTGCTTCGCAACCTCTCCATACCCTGGCGTGTTTTCAAATCAAAATTTCCGCTTGCTTCTTTTATTACCTCGCGCATAATCACAATGCTTGTCGTGCTTTTTGTTTTTGGTTGGGTTCTATTCGGCCTCATGGCTTTGGCTCCAGGTGACATCGTTGACCAAATGATGCAGCAGCAGCTTATGAGCCAGACAGAGACAGGTGGCGGCTCTAACCGGGACAATATGCTTTCTGAAGAGCAGATGGCAAAAATGCGCGCCGAGCTTGGCCTGGATAAGCCTTTTACGATTCAGTATTTCCACTGGCTGGAGCGGGTCGTCATTCATCATGATTTGGGAGTTTCCCTTATCTCAAAGGCTCCTGTTTCCTTCCTTATAAAAAGCCGCATTGTCAATTCCCTTGTATTGAATCTCATTTCCCTGATTTTTATTACGATTTTCTCTTTTTTGCTGGGCGTGTATTTTTCAAGCAAAGCCGGCACCAGGCTTGATTTGGCTGCCACTTTCTTCGCCCTTTTCTTCCATGCTTTCCCCGGAATCCTTCTTTTGATTCTTCTTCAGCTTTTCGCTTCGATTACGGGGCTTTTCCCTGTCACGGCATATCCAGATTTTTCAATTTCAGAAAATCCGATTAAATTCTTTTTCAGTTACAGTTATCATGTCTTTTTGCCTCTTTTCGCTTCTTTTTTAGGCGGAATCGGAGGCACCCTGCGCATGATACGAAGCACCATGCTCGACCAGATGGGGCTTCCATACATTATGGCCCTTCGTTCAAGGGGAATTTGTGAGCGGCGGGTTTATCTCAACCATGCTTTCCGAAACACACTGAACCCTTACATCACTGGAAGCGCCAACCTTTTGGCCAGCCTTTTCTCAGGCTCTCTTGTCCTCGAAATCATCTTCTCATATCCAGGAATCGGGCGGCTTTCATATGATGCTGTCCTGCAGCAGGATGTGAATCTTGTCCTTGCCTGTACCATGCTCATTGCCGCCCTTGATTTGCTCGGCATAACAATTTCAGACATCTTACTTGCTCTCGTAGATCCACGAATCCGCTACGGAAAGGAAGGCTAAGCATGAAAAGACTCTTCCAATACCTTAAAACCAGGCCATTGGCCCTTATTTCCGTTCTAGTGCTCCTGATTCTCTATCTTTTTATGATTTTTGCTCCCTTTGTCGCCCCTTATACGCCAACCCACTCTTTTGAGGAAGACACTTTCCACCCCTCAAATATCGAGCTGGGTTCAAAAGGCATAGTCGCCAGGGAATACCGGGTATTGAGTCAGATTACATGGAGATACGCAAAAGTCAGGGGAAGTGAATTTCACCACAAGATTCACTTTTTCGTAAAGGGTGAGGAATACCGTCTTTTCGGTCTTATTCCGTCAAGCCGGCATCTGTTCGGCACCCTTCCTGACGAAAACACGGGCGAAATTTATCCGGTCTTTATTTTTGGTGCTGACAATCTTGGCCGGGATCTTTTTTCCCGCATGGTCTACGGAAGCCGCATTTCCCTTACCATTGGCTTCGTTGCCAGTGCAATTTCCCTTCTGCTTGCAATTCTCTTTGGTGGAATCGCAGGCTACTATGGCGGAAAACCAGACTGGTTTGTAATGCGTATATGTGAATTCCTCATGCTCATACCGGGCTTGTACCTCATCCTTTTCTTGCGCTCTATCTTGAATACGAAAATGGATTCTGGCACGGCATACATGATAATCACTGTCATCCTTTCCCTGGTGGGCTGGCCTGGAACTGCCCGAACTCTCCGTGGCATGGTTCATTCAATCAAGCGGGAAGAGTTTGTCCTTGATGCAGGTCTTGAAGGCATTCCGTCAACGGTCATTATTTTCGTCCACATAATTCCTCAGATTACCAGCCTTCTGATTGTCTCAACCACACTTGCGATTCCTGGCTTCATTATGAGCGAGACGACCCTTTCATATCTCGGCCTTGGCATTTCCGACCCTGCTGTAAGCTGGGGTAGCCTCATAAACCGTGACATCTCGACCCTGTCAAACCTCAAGAATTTTCCCTGGCTCTTATCGCCTGTCTGGCTTTTGCTTAGTGTCACTCTGGCATTTAATTTTCTTGGAGATGCCTTGCGTGATTATTTTGATCCTTATCATGTTGTCTTCAAAACATGGAAGAAAAAAACAGAGGCAGATTCACACAGATGCATACGGATTTTTAAATGGGCGTTCCCCTCACTTCGTTCGGGTCGGGCTATTCGCGAGGGAGAGAAAAAGCCCGCACGGACGCGGGTAGACGGTAGTGAAACCCGCAAGAATTTTGTGCAACAAAATTCTTGTCGCGACACGATGTCGCAAATCCCTAACGCAGAAAGCGAGCCCGCTTGCGAAGGCGCCTTTCTCTCTGTCCAAAATCTCCGTGTCTTTTTCTCTGTCTTGCGCGGCTCTTCTTATGCCACGATTCAGGCTGTGCGAGGTGTCTCCTTCTCAATGGAGCGTGGTGAAATTCTCGGAATCGTGGGCGAGTCTGGAAGCGGAAAATCCGTCACTACGACGGCAATTCCAGCCCTTCATCCGTCTAATGCCACCGTCGAAGGAAATATCTTCTTTGAGGGCACGGAGCTGACATCTCTTTCTCAGAAGCAAATGCGGGCCTACAGGGGCAAAAAAATCGGGCTTATTTTCCAGGAGCCAGGTCGCAGTTTTGACCCACTCCAGAACATAGGCTCCGTTTTCTTTGAGACCTTCCGTAACTCGTATCCTCAAATGTCAAGGGAAGAGGCCGACAAAAAGACAATTGCCCTCCTGGATGAGGTTGGCCTTCCTGACCCGGCCAGTCGTCTCAAGAATTTCCCCCATCAGTTTTCGGGCGGTCAGCTTCAGCGAATCAGTATCGCTCTTTCCCTGGCTCAGGGCTGCGAGCTTTTGATTGCTGATGAGCCTACAACTGCCCTTGATGTCACGATTCAGGCTCAAATTGTCGGCCTGCTTGCAAATCTCCGAAAAAGCCGCAAGCTTTCTATTATATTCATCAGTCACAACATAGATTTGGTGGCTTCTCTTTGCGATAACATCATAGTCATGTACGGTGGCCTCATAATGGAAAAGGGCAGCAGTGAGGATATTATGAATCATGCCCGCCATCCTTATACGCAGGCTCTCCTTGCCTCAAGCCCCCGCTTCGGCACCCATTATTCAAGTCAAAAGCTGGTGGCAATTCCTGGGCGTGTTACTGACCCGGCTCACCCGGAAGCGGGCTGTCCTTTTGCTCCCAGATGTCAGTTTGCTAAGGAAGAGTGCCGCAAAATGGAATTTGAATGTTACAGGTCGGCTTTTATCTGAAATTCTTTGAAAAAACTTAAATTTTTTCCTATATTTGCAAAAATCATGTTATAATTTTCTCTATGTAACCCAAAAGGAGTTTTCAAAATGTCTTTTGTAAGAAGATCGCTGATTCTGATTGGAGTGCCGGTAGCCGCATTCTTTATCCTAACGACGATTATTGTAGCTGCTCTTGTCTCAAACTTCACTGAAGAGCAGGCTTACAGGCTCATGTATTCAAACATGCGGGAATGTATACTTAATTTTGAGAATACCTTGTCCGCCCCTTCAAAAATGGTCGAAGGCATGTCATTGATTTTCAAGGATGGTTTTTTTGACGATGATTCCCAGACCAGCGAAGTCTTTGAGAAAATGTCCCTGGCCTATTCTGAATTCCCGGGCTTTTATGGCTCTAGCGTAAACGGAAAAATGTTCAAGGGGCAGAATATCAAGCTTCCAGAAGGCTATTCCGCAAGGGAGGCGGCCTGGTATACAGGGGCTGTGGAAAAGGAAGGCGAGACTTTTTACTCTGATGTCTATGTTAACGAACTTACTAATGTCCTTGCGGTCACAATATCCAGGGCGATTTACAAAGACGGTGAGCTGGATGGCGTTATAGCCTTTGATTTCCCCATGGAAGACCTTCAGGCCTTCGTCGGTGCGGTAAAAACAGACTTGCTTGACTGGTCATTTATCCTTTCTCCTTCCGGTGATTTTTTCATGGATGAAGAGTACACTCCAGAAGACAATATCATTACCGTAAAGGACGGGGCCTACAAAAAAATCGGAGAAAAGCTGCTTGAAGTGCAGGATGATTTTGTGAGCGGAAAAGTTAACGGAATAAAATATGTCTTCCGGATAGCTCCTATTCCAATGACCGGATGGTATTATGTCCTTGGAAAAAGTGTCAGCGATGTCAACGCATTTTCCTCTGCCACAAGAATTCTTCTTTCCGCCGCTTTTTTCTTTCTTTTTGTCGTAATCATGGCAATCACGGCCTTTATTATCAGCAGGATGAGGGCCAAGGAAAGGGTTGCCAGCAATCACCTTATCAATGAGACACACAATCTTGCTCTTTCTTCAAAAGAAAATGCGGTTACGGCTCAGGACCAGAGTGCGGCTGTCAAGGAAATTGTCGCCACAATGGAAGACAATACGGCCCTTTCAGAAGACATTTCCAAAAAAATCAAGGATGTCTCTGGCGTGGCAACGAAAACCAGCAGCGATGTTGCGGAGGGGGTTTCTTTCCTCGAAAAGAATGTAAGCCAGCTTAGGGAAATCGCCAGCGCCAACCAGAATACAATCGAAGGCATCAAGTCCCTGGGCGACAAAATCGAAAACATCTGGGATATCGTTACCCTTATCAATTCCGTAGCCGATCAGGCCAAAATTATCGCTTTCAACGCCGAGCTTGAGGCAAGCACAGCTGGAGAAGCTGGCCGCAATTTCCATATTGTCGCTACAGAAATCCGCCGGCTTGCAGACGGTATCATTGGCGGTACAAAGGAAATCAAGGCTAAAATTAACGAAATCCAGCAAAGCTCAGACACCCTCATTCTTGCTTCTGAAAGCGGAACCGAAAAAATCCGGGAGGGCGTAGCCAATGCCAAGAACCTGGAGGAACGCTTCTCCAGCATCAAAAATGCTTCCGAGATTACTGCTGACAGTGCCGGAGACATCACAACGATTATTCAGCAGCAGGCCATTGCCAGCGAACAAATTCTTATCACTCTTAAGCAAATTGCTTCCGGCGTAGATAAATTCCGCGGAGCCACAGAGAGTGTATCCGAGGCTTCCCAGAAACTTCAGGTAATTGCGGAAGAACTTAGGAAATAAAAAAATGAGGAAGCAAAATGAAAACCATCAATAACGCAAAAAAAGAAGCAAAACTAATTTCCTTTCCTGTTCTGATTGTTATTTTCGCCTTTATCTTAGCTCTGCTTCTTGCCGCAAGTTCTGTTGTAGTGGCAAAAAGTTCCAGAAAGAGCTTTGAAAAGACCAGCCACAAGGAGCTGGCTCAAATATGCAAGAATATGAGCTTAAAATTTGAGCTTGGCCTCAACAAGCAGCTGGCCCTTGCCCTTCAAATGGCAAAATCTCCTCTTATCGTCAGCTATTTTCAGGATCCGGCAGACAGGGATCTGAAGGCAGCGGCTTTTTCAGAAATTTTGGCCTACCAAAAGTCATTTTTGAGCAAGTTAACCTTTATGATTAACGACAGGGATTTGCTCTACTACTCAAACAATGAGTATCTTTACACCCTGGATAAAAAAAGCTCTTCCAGCGAGTGGTACATGCACGCCATGGAGTCAGATAAGGACTACGAATTCAACGTGAATTACGACATCGGGCTAAAACAAACCTTCATGTGGGTAAACTGCATTGTGCGGAGCGAAAACGGAGAATTCCTAGGCCTGATTGGTACTGGAATTCCGATTTCGGACTTTGTCGATTCCCTCTATTCAGACTTGCCAGAACACTGCTCTATGTATATCTACAACGAGAATCTTGAGACAACCGGCTCAAAGGATTTGTCCCATCTTGAGGACAAAGTCCTTATTACCCGGATTCTTTCAGACCTTGAGGGAAAGGAGGATGAGCTGTCTCAGCTGGCAAACAGCTTCATCGACTGCGAGAAAGCCGTTTATGCCTTTGAGCCAATTGAGGAAATCAGCTGGAATATCGTTGTTTCTGAAAAATACACTTTCACGGCTTTCCTGTCAGGGGCAATCGTTCCGTCATCAATCAGTCTTGTGGTCATTGTCTTTATTTTCCTCATTTTCTTAGGCCTTATGAGAATCCGCCTCCTTCACTCCAATGAAAAACAGGTCGGAATCAGTATTTTGGAAGAAATTCAAAATCTTGCGGTTTCATCAAAAGAAAATGCGGTTACGGCCCAGGATCAGAACACGGCTGTCAAGGAAATCGTCGCCACAATGGAAGACAACACGGCTCTTTCAGAGGATATTTCCCAAAAAATCAAAGAAGTTTCCGGGGTCGCCACAAAAACCAGTTCTGAGGTTACGGAAGGTGTCTCATATATAGAAGAAAACGTAAAACAGCTGCTGGAGATTGCCGAAACAAACCAGAATACAATTTCTGGAATCAAGGCTTTGGGCGACAAAATTGCCAACATCTGGGACATCGTTACCCTCATCAATTCCGTTGCGGATCAGGCAAAAATCATCGCTTTCA
>DGTW01000127.1 GCA_002393835.1 Treponema sp. UBA4326 | reverse complement strand
AGCATCGGTCTCCAAAACCGAGTGTCGCGGGTTCGAGTCCTGCCGGGCCTGATATTTTAAGTCAAAGGACTGTCATCTGGCAGTCTTTCTATTTGTTGAGGATTGTTATGGCAAAAGTATTTGGATTTTTTAAAGAATGTGGCGCAGAGCTTAAAAAAGTCACTTGGCCAACCCGAGATGATGTTATCGCATCGGTAAAAGTTGTGCTTGTTTCTACGATTATCATTGCTATTGTCCTCGGCGCTCTCGATTTCCTTTTCAGCGCCGGCATGAGCCTTATTTTCAAGGCATAGGAGCTTTGTATGGCAAAAGGCTGGTACATCGTTCATACATACACCGGTTACGAAAATAAAATCGAGCGAACAATCCGCACAAAAATCGAAGAAGGCGAAATTGATTCTTCAGTGGTTTCAGATGTAAAGGTTCCTGTCGAAGAGCTTGTCGAAATCAAAGACGGCAAAAAACGCTCGCGAAAAAATAAATTCCTTCCTGGTTACATCATGCTTGAAATGGATTTGCCGGATATCGGCTGGAAGGCTATTTGTTCTTCAATCCGAAGCATTCAGGGTGTTACAGGTTTCGTTGGTACAAATCCAAATCAGCGTCCTCGTCCAATTTCAAACGATGAGGCAAGAAATATTCTTATGAAGTCTGGCGACATCAAGGGCGAGAAATCAGCGAGAATCGTTCAGGCTTACAATGTTGACGATCAGGTCAAAATCAATGAAGGACCTTTTGCTTCATTCTCTGGTGTTGTCGAGGAGATTTATCCAGACAAGAGTAAAATGCGGGTTATGGTTCAGATTTTCGGCCGTGCAACCCCTGTTGAAGTTGACATCACTCAGGTAGAAAAACTCGTTCAATAGAAAAGTAACTTTTGAAAATTAAGTCGCACCGCAATTTGTGGTGTGCTTTTTAATTGGGAGGGGCAAATGTCCGTTGGACCGCTTTGTTCCGCTAGAAGGCTGGTTCTGGCCTTCACACCAAATAAGGAGCTATAAAATGGCTACAAAAAAAATCGTTGAAGTGTTCAAAATTCAGGCGCCAGCTGGAGCTGCTACTCCTGCTCCACCGATTGGACCTGCCTTGGGACCTAAAGGCGTTTCTGCCCCACAGTTCTGTCAGCAGTTCAATGAACGAACAAAGAACATGGAAAAAGGTTTGGTTATCCCTGCTGTAATCACAGTTTATCAGGATAAATCATTCACTTTCATCCTCAAAACTCCACCAGCTGCTGTTCTTATCAAGAAAGCACTCAAACTTGAGAAGGGTTCTGGAAATCCTCTCCGCGACAAGGTTGGCAAACTCACTCAGGCTCAGCTTGAGGAAATCGCAAAAACAAAAATGCCAGATGTCAATGCAAACGACCTTGAGGCTGCTAAAAAAATCATCGCCGGAACTGCTCGTTCAATGGGCGTAGAAGTGGAGGCATAGTAATGAAACACGGTAAGAAATATATTGACGCTCTCAAAAAATTTGACGCGACAAAAGCTTACGATGTTGAAAAGGCTTGTCAGATTGTAAAAGATGTTCACTTCGCAAAATTCGACGAGACTGTAGAGCTTCATGTTGCTCTCCGCCTTGGAAAGAGCCAGACAATGCGTGATACTTTGGTTTTCCCAAATCAGTTCACAGCAGAAAAGAAAGTTTTGGTATTCTGTCCAGATGAGCGTGCTAAAGAGGCTCTTGACGCAGGCGCTGCTTATGCAGGTGCTGCTGAATACATCGACAAAGTAAAGGGTGGCTGGCTCGACTTCGATATCGCAGTTGCTACTCCAGACATGATGAAAGATGTAGGTCGCTTGGGTATGGTTCTCGGTCGCCGAGGTCTTATGCCTAACCCAAAAACAGGCACTGTAACAAATGACATCGTTTCTGCAATCAACGAACTTAAAAAGGGTCGTACAGAATTCCGCGCTGACAAAACTGGTATCATCCATATCGCTGTCGGTAAAGTTTCTATGGACGCTGCAAAAGTCGCTGAAAATGCAAAAACTCTTCTTGCAGAAATTGACCGCAAAAAGCCAGCAGATGCAAAGGCTGATTTCGTTCGCTCAGTATCAGTAAGCTCTTCTATGGGTCCTGGTGTCTGGGTAGAGACAAAGGAGGAGGCATAATCTATGGCTATCTTGGCAAAAGCTCTCCAGCCTGCAAAAACACAGGCTATCGAAGAAACAAAGAAAGTTTTTTCTGAATACAATGACTTCATTTTCGCTGAGTACCGTGGCTTGACAGTTGAGCAGATTACTGCTCTCCGAAACAAGCTCCGTGAGCACGAGGCACCACTCAAGGTTGTTAAGAACAACTTTGCTCGTGTTGCTTTTGAAGAGCTCAAAATCGAGAATGTTGCTGACTACCTCAAAGGACCTACTGCTGTCGTTATGGCAAAAGAGGACTCAAACGAGGCTGCAAAAGTTCTTTTTGACTTTGCAAAAGACAACGAAGCTCTTGTTATCAAGGGCGGATACATTCAGAATGAAATTTACGATCAGGCTAAAATCGAGGCTTATTCAAAAGTCCCAGGCAAAAAACAGCTTATCGCAATGCTCATGTCTACAATCAATGGCCCTGTTCAGAAGCTCGCAGCTACCTTGCAGGCCTATGTGGATAAAAAATCAGCAGAGGGTGCTAACTAATTTAGCCTCTTAGCTGGCAAGGTCAGGCTTCAAGTGCTGTCGACTGTTCTTGCAACAAATAAAAAGTGCGGAAATTCGGTTCAGTTTGTTCCGCCCGCACAAAATTTTTAGTTCAATTAAAAATAATTGAACATGCCTATTTAGGAGAAGATAATATGGCAGCTCTCACAAATGATCAGATTCTTGACGCAATCGCTTCTATGACAGTTCTCGAAGCTTCAGAACTCGTTAAAGCAATGGAAGAAAAATTCGGCGTTACTGCAGCAGTTGCAGTAGCAGCAGGCCCAGCAGCAGGTGCTGCAGCAGCAGCTGAAGAGCAGGATGAATTCACAGTTACACTCGAGTCATTCGATGCAGCTAAAAAGATTCCTGTTATCAAAGCAGTCCGCGAAGTTACAGGTCTCGGCCTTGGTGAAGCAAAAGCTCTCGTTGAAGGTGCTCCAAAAGTTCTCAAAGAGGGTGTTTCTAAGGCTGACGCTGACGAGCTCATCAAGAAAATCGAAGAAGCTGGTGGTAAGGCTTCTAAGAAATAATGAAAATTTGGCGGCATAACCGCTATCTTTTCTAACGAGGGGTTCTATTTAGTCAGAATTCCTCGATTATAAGCTTACGCTTTAGGCGTAGGCTTTTTGTGCATAATCCCCCCCCCCTATGTTATTAGGAAGGCGTAAATGCTTAAAACGGGTGGGGGATGTGCACAAATGGCTGGAAGTGGGGTTCTGCTTAGTGCCTTTGGCACGACAAAGTCGCTTGAACTTGTTCACCGCGACTTTTTTGGCAGGTTCCCACTGGGAAGCCATTTGTGTTTTATTCGTGTATTCTTTTAAATGTATATACGCTTTACTATTTCTGTGCTGTCCTTAACTATTTGTATGTTATACAAATAGCTTTGTGATGTAGCAGGTAGCAAGGCAAATCCCACCTAGGAGTGATGAATGTTCGCTAAAAGCAGAACCATCAACCGTCAGTATTATGGTAAGGATATCCATAACTTCATGGAAATTCCAAACCTTATCGACATTCAGACATCGTCTTACGAAACATTCCTTCAGAAAGACAGATTAGACCGTGGCGAAAAACCGCTTGAACAGGGCTTGCAGGAAGCTTTTACTTCTACTTTCCCAATCGAAAGCCCAGATGGCGAGATGACCCTTGAATACGAGTTCTACGAGCTCGACGAAGAGAACATCAAATTTTCGGAACTTGAATGCAAACAGAAAGGTCAGACCTACGCAGTTCCTCTCAAAGCAAGAATCAACCTTAACTTCCTTAAATCAGGCGCAATCTTGCAGAAGGACATTTACATGGGCGACATCCCGCTCATGACAGACCGTGGTACCTTCATCATCAACGGCGCAGAGCGTGTCGTCGTTTCTCAGATTCACCGTTCTCCTGGCGTAATTTTCAACCACGAAAAAGGCGTTTACTCAAGCCGAATCATTCCTTACCGAGGTTCATGGCTTGAATTTGAAATTGACCAGAAAAAAGAACTCATTTACGCAAAAATCGACCGCAAAAAGAAGATTCTTGGAACAATTTTCCTCCGTGCCTTGGGATACTCAACCCGTGAAGAAATTATCCGCTGCTTCTACGAGACAGAAACTGTTTCTGTCGATGAAAAGGCAAAAGATACTCTCGTTGACAAAGTGCTTGCTTCAGCAGTTATCGTAAAAGATGGCGATGAAGAAAAGAAACTCTTCCGAGCAGGAACAAAACTTCACCCGCACGACATCGACGACCTTTTGGCTCAGAACATCAAGGAAATCTGCGTAATCAAATTCGATGCCCGCAAAAACCCTGGTGACAAGGACGAGGACAATCCTTCACTCGACAGCGAGATGATTATCAACTGTTTCGAGCGTGAGGACATCAAATATACAAAAGAAGGCGCAGAAAACGAGGAGCCGACAAAAGAAGACGCTCTTTCAGCCGTTTATGCCGTTCTTATGCCTGGCGAGCCAATGACTGTGGAGAATGCAGAGAAAGACCTTACTTCTATGTTCTTCTCAATCCGCCGCTATGACTTGGGTCGTGTTGGTCGCTACAAGCTCAACAAAAAATTCAATTACGCAAATCCCTATGATTCATTCACTCTGGAAAAAGATGATATCATCCAGACAATGAAGCACCT
>DGTW01000342.1 GCA_002393835.1 Treponema sp. UBA4326 | reverse complement strand
TCCACGCTCGTAAGCCCGCTGCATTTATAGAACGCATAGTCACCGATGCTCGTCACGCTGTTTCCTATCTCCACGCTCGTTAGCCTTCTGCATCCTTCGAACGCATAGCGACTGATGCTCGTCACGCTGCTCGGTATCTCCACGCTCTTAAGCCCGCTGCATTCCTTGAACGCAGATCCCCCGATGCTCGTCACGCTGCTCGGTATCTCCACGCTCGTAAGCCCGCTGCATCCATAGAACGCAGATGCCCCGATGCTCGTCACGCTGTCAGGTATCTCCACGCTCGTTAGCCCGCTACAGCAATAGAACGCATACTCACCGATGCTCGTAACACCATCAGGTATTTTTGCATCTGTTAATTTTTCTCCATTCAGATACAAATCTGCTCCATATCCACATGGATTAGCAGAGGAACTGGCGAATTGTATCTGCAACCACTGTTCAAGAGAGCCTTTATAATCCATTTTTTTAAGCCCGCTGCATCTATAGAACGCAGAGCTCCCGATGCTCGTCACGCTGTTTCCTATCTCCACGCTCGTAAGCCCGCTGCATTCCCCGAACGCATATTCCCCGATGCTCGTCACACTGCTCGGTATCTCCACGCTCGTAAGTCCAGTGCATCCATAGAACGCATAAGACCCGATGCTCGTCACGCGGCCCGGTAAAAGAAGCTGAGCTAAATTTGAACAGCCGTAAAAGGATTCTCCAGAATCAGTAGCGGAAGCACTAGACAAATAACTTAGTCCACTTGTTTTAGATAAATCCAATCCAACCAAAACATCAGGATAAGACTTTTTCAGTTTTTTTAAAGCCGTATTTATAGAACTTATTACTGAATCTGTAAGAGAACCTGCCACAATCAAAGTTGTACTTTCTGTGAGAGACATTATTGTGCTAGAAATTTCGCTGGACGAAACAATAGTTCCATTAGTTCCATTTATCCACACAGCATAAAGAATTACAGTACCGCCATTTTCAGAACATAGATTGATTACACATTGTTTGTCTGTATAGTCGGCAACTTCTGAATCTTTATCTATTGCCCAACCAAAAAAAGTTTTTCCATCTCTAGAGAAGTTATTTTGTGTCAACTCAATAGATTTCCCATACTCAGCTTTAAGGCTTGCCATGTTTCCATTTGCATTGCTGTCATTCGCATTAAAAATGATAGTGTAGCTTATTCCTTCCCACTTTGCGTACAAGGTACGGCTTCCCGTGCTTCCTTTTGCAATCGCCGTAACTTTTTCTGTGCTAAAATCTTTGCTCTCATACCAGCCGCAAAAAACAAAACCTTCACGGCTTATGTCCTGCAAAATCAATCCATCAACCACGGAGTAAGTTTCAGGATTTGGGTTTTCCACGCCTTCCACACCTTCACCAAGTTCGTATTTTATTGAATATGAGGAAGGAATTAAGCAAATCACATTGCTGAACTCAGATTCCCGCTTTTCTGACCATGCTTTTACTGCGACATAAAGATTTTTTCGGACAGATGTGTTTTTAAGTTCATATTCCACATTCTCGGTTTCTTCAAATTCTGAAGGAAAAAGAGAAGTGTTAAATTCCTGCGGATTTACATAATCTTCCGTCTCGTATTTATAAATTTTGTATTTTTGAGCATAAGAAGCAGAATTCCATGCGATGCCGGAAGCTGTCCTGAATATGGTGACATAATTTCCTTCACCGAGTCTTTCCGTGCCGCTGCTGACGCTTCCATGCGAAACTTTCACCAAAGTCGAGTAATAGCTTTTTGGATTAGCATCAGTCTCATTTTCATATATATAAAATTTCAGGAGATAATAGCCGCTTGCAACGCCTGTCTTTTTGTAAACTACAGACGAATATGTGTTGCCGTCGATTATTTTTTCTTCTTCCGAGATTTCGATTTTAGTTTTTGAATAAATCGTGTTTTCAATATCATTATTGCCAAGACCGTTCATTTCTGCCTTTACGCAACCGTTTTCAAGCTTAGGAAACCAGAAAGTTACATCGATATCGCCTGTTCCCGGCACTTCCTTCATGTCAAAGCTGAGCGTATTTACTCCGTAGGATATAGATTTTTCGATTGTATCCGTGAGAATCTGCGTATTGCTGTCCATGAAGGCTTTGAGAGTGAAAGTCCATGCTCCCTCGGTGATATCAATCACCCTCTTTTCCTTCAGTTTGTCATAGGAAACCCAGGTCGCAAGTTTTCTTAAAACAGAGTCTGAAGCCTGCTTTCCCCAGAGTTCATACATCAAGTCATTTTTATCCAGTGCATTCGGCTCGACAGTTCTCTCCGCCGAAAGAGAATCTCCCAAAGAAATTGAAATGTATGCTTTTTTAGATGAAATATTTTCAACAACAGCTTCTTCTGATGTGCGATTGTTATCGTCAAGGTCGGAATCAGAACATGAAAAGAATAAACAACAAGCAAATACAGACAAAAAGGCTTTTTTAACGAAATTCTTCATATCATTTTTCTCCTATTGAATTGAAAATTCAGCTGTAGCCGAATAGCGGTTTCCCTTGTCGTCAGTAACGATGACCATTATCGTATGATTCAGCCTGTCGCTCACAAGGGATTGCGTAATTTTGCAGAAACCGTTTGAATTTGTGATTTTTTTGTTGTCAATCCACCATGCATAATATTTGAAATCATCTTTCGCAATAAAAGTTTTAGCTGTTTCATCATAGGTAAGCAGACCTTCAATATCCGTAAAATCTTTGATTGTCACATTAAGTGAGAAATTCAAGGCTTTTATGACCTCTACTATATATGTGACCGTTTTACCACCGTAGCTGAGCGTTACAAGCTGATTTCCGACAGAATCGAGAGTTTCGGGAAAGACGGTAAAACCTGTATCAATAGTTTTGTATGTTCCGTCAGAATATGTTGCCAGAAGTTTTGTGCCAGTCGTATCAACCGTGTCACCGAGATTATATTTTGTTTTTGAAGGAATCGTTTCCAAAGCAAGCCCTGCTAACTGCTGCGGAAAGACCTCAACATTAAATGTCGCATTTTTTTGCTGATAATTTATGGTAATAGTCTTTTTTCCCGTTTCATGCAATTTTTTAGGGCTGTAATCGTAATCTGTTGCCGCAAGAGTTTTTGTGCTTCCGTCAGTGTATTTTGCCTTGACTACAAGTCCCGTCAAATCAACAGAATCGCCCATGAAATAAACTGTTTTTTGAGGTTCACTTTCAATAGTCAGGCTTTCTAAGCCTTTTTCCGCTGTTTCAACTGACTCTGGTGTTTCCTGCGTTGGACTATCATTCGACTTGTTGTCTGCACTCTCCACAGAACATGAAACAAACAAATAGGCTATTGCAAAAAGCAATCCAAAAACAGAAAGAAACTTTTTCATAACTCCCCCGATTTTAAATAATAGTCATCAAAACTCAATTAGAATTAAAGCAGTATTCTCTAATTCTATTGGGTTTTCAAATTATATTACAATGCTGATTGGGTTTTGTAAACAAGCAGATATATCCCATTGAATTATCATTAAAAAATGAATTCTTCATTTAAAGAAAATGTAAAAGATGAATTACAATTTCAAGGACTTTCGGTAAAAGAACTGTCTGCAAAAACAAACATTCCCTACCAAACTTTGGAAAACTATCTTAATTCAAGAGCTTCAATGCCCCCAGCCGACTATGCCTGCCGAATCGCAAAAGTCCTGAATACTGATGTTGAAAGCCTGCTTGGCGAAAAAGACATTCAGAACTCAGTTCCCGAAGAAAAAAAGCAGGACAGACACATCCTCACCCTTATTTCCCGCCTCAATCCAGAGAATAAAAAAGCTGTCCTGCAAATTCTCACAACAATGGTCAGAGGGCAGGAAAATACATAATATGAAACTCTTTCACTTTTTCCTTTCCCCACAGTTTTCCATTTTCAATTTTCCGTTTTCCGTTTATAATGCTTTGCCATGACTGACCTTTCTGACTTAAAGAACGAGCTTAATCCTGAACAGTACGAAGCCGTAATGACAATCAACGGCGCAATTCTCATAATTGCCGGTGCCGGCAGCGGAAAAACGAGGGTAATCACATTCCGAATTGCCCACATGCTTGACGCGGGCGTGCCTCAGAGCGCAATTCTTGCCCTTACATTCACCAACAAGGCCGCAAAGGAAATGAGCGAGCGAATCAAGGAACTGACCGGGAAAAAATTGCCCCTGCTCACGGTCTCGACTTTTCACGCCTTTGGAGTGCGTGTTTTGAGACAGGAAATTGGTCTCCTTGGCTACAGGGACAATTTTTCAATTTACGACGAGACAGACCGAAACTCCCTCATAAAGGAAACCGGACGGGAACTGAATTATTCTCCAGACAAACTCGATGTCTATCAGGTTGGAATTCTCATTTCAGACATAAAAACAGGCCGAAAGCACTGGACTATCGAAAATGAAATGTACAGGGAGCTTTACGAGGGCTATCAGGAAGGCCTCAAGCTTTACAATGCCGTCGATTTTGACGACCTCATCACCCTGCCAATCAAGATTTTCCGGGAATTTCCCGAAGTCCTTGCAAAATACAAGGAACGCTACAAGTACATTATGGTTGACGAATTTCAGGACACCAGCCATCAGCAGTACGAATTCATGCGTCTTCTTGCAGAAAACAACATTGCCGTAGTCGGTGATGACGATCAGTCAATTTATTCATGGCGGGGGGCAGACTACCAGAACATCATCAATTTTGAGAAAGACTTCAAGAATGTAAAGGAAATTCGTCTGGAGCAGAATTACCGCTCTACAGGCACAATTCTTGCGGCTGCAAACGGAGTCATCAAGCACAACACCAACAGGAAGGACAAAGAGCTTTGGAGCGGAAAAGGCGACGGAAAACCCATTGAAATTTACATGCCCGACAATGAGACGGCCGAAGCGGCCTTTATCGTGGAGACCATTCAGGCGACCTCAGTATCAGAAAAGCGTAAATACGATGATTTCTGCGTCCTCATGCGGGCAAACACCCAGTCAAGGCCAATCGAAGAGGCTTTTCTTGCCGAAAACATTCCCTACACCATGAGCGGTGGCACTTCCTTCTTCCAGCGAAAGGAAATCAAGGACATAATCTCTTACCTCAGGGTAATCTCAAACCACGATGACGATGTAAACTTACTCCGAATCATAAATACGCCACGAAGGGGAATAGGCCGGGCAACCATCGAAAAGCTCAACGAAATCGCAAAAAACCTTTCCTGCTCTCTCTGGGAAGCAATCAACGCCCTGCTTGAAGTCGGGGACAATGAGGCTGACCTTTTCATGGCGGGCGGGCAGACTTCCGCAGGATCCAAATATTCCGATTTTGATGACGAGGATTTTTCTGAAGGGACAAAGCAGAACCTTAAGGCCTTCGTAGACATAATAGAAAGCAACAAGTCGATGCTGGGTGGTCACGGCCTGTCAAAAAAAGTCCGGGCGATGGTAGACAACATCCGCTACATGGACTATCTGATTGGAGAAAACCCAAAGTCCGAAAAGGCAGCCCGATTCAAGATGCTCAACATAGACAGCCTTATCAGCTCAATAGAACGATGGGAAAACAATCCTGAGGCAGGCGAGCCGACCCTTTACAATTACCTGAACCGAATCACCCTTTTAAGCCGGGATGACATGGACGATGACGAGAATCTTGGAAAAGTCAATCTGATGACAATTCATGCCTCAAACAGACTGGAATTTCCGGTAGTTTTCATTGCTGGAACCGAGGAAGGCCTTATTCCCCACGGACGGGCGATTGATGAAGGCGGAGATGCGGCCGTTGAAGAAGAAAGACGGCTCTTTTATGTGGCAATTACGAGAGCAAGGGACAAGCTTTTGATTTCAAGCTGTCGCAGCCGGCGCAGGCAGAATTCGAGCGTAGAAAGCCAGCCCAGCCGCTTTCTGGACGAGATTCCCCCCCACCTGGTGCAGTACCACGAGCCACAGAAAGAAGTGAGCGCAGACATGGCAATCGATTTGCTGCAGCAGATGAAAAAACGCTTCACAGCCCCAAAAGTCCCAGGATTTTAAACGGAAAGTTGAAAGTTGAAAACTGAAAACTGAAAACTTTTCCCCTCACCACCGCATCCACGCGGCGCACTGCTAACTGCTAACTGCTAACTGCTAACTGCTAACTGCCAACTGCTAACTGCTAACTGCTGACTTTCAGATTCTCCCAGAATTTTGGGTCTTCCTGGCCTATTCTCCAGAAGGAGAGCTTTGAAATGCCCTGGTCGGCGTACATTCTGCATCTTGCGCTTGCGGACTCCACGGTATCGTAAAAAACAGTGATTTTCGTCTTTTTCTCAAAGGTAAAGCTCAGTTCACCGTCTTTGGACTTTTTGAAATTCGTAACTTTATTTGACTTTATCAAGTCATCAATCTTGTACATACGGTAGGCTTTTTGACCGACATCTTCATTGTTCCATGCCCTTGAATAAAAATGGCAGCCCATAATGAGTTTTTCTTCAGGAATGACAGATTTTGCGTAATCGGCAATCCTCTTGCACCAGGCGATTGATGCTATTGGCCCCGGCGCGCTCGTTGACCAATGTTCGTCATAGGCCATAACTATTACCCTGTCGGCAATTTTTGAAATACGCTCGTAATCGTAGGCATCTTTTTCAAGTTTTTTTACCCGGGCGGGCACGGCAACGGTAAGCATTTTTCCCTTCAATTTTTTCTTTAAGAGCTTTAAAAAATCCCAGAAATTTTCGTCATCAGCTTTCAAAACCGATTCCCAGTCAATCTGAAGGCCGTCATATTCCTTTGCCTGTTCAACAAGCTGCTTAATGATTTTATTTCTCAGAGGAAGTTTCGGGTCAAGCATAAGATGAGTCTGCGGCTTTGATTCAAGATTGGTGACAAGATGAAGGCGTCCCTTAAAATCCGGAAATCTATCGCTTCGTTTTGGAACAGGAGCAAGTTCGCTAAAGCTGCTTATGAATCCCGCAAAATGTCCGACATCAGTGACAGGATAATCGGCAGAAAATGAGCCTTCCTCGCCAAGCGAAACATAGCCCCATATCTCCTTAAAAAGAATTTTTTGATTTTCAGATTGATTTTCCTTCACCTGAGAAAAAAGTAGGGAATTAAAAAGAAATAGAATAAGAAAAGAAATAAAAGAAACTTTTTTATGCAAAATGACCACCCTACTGTCTTTATCGGCAGGTTCAGGTGGTCTTCTTATCACTTATTTGATTTTTTTGAATGTGACATAATCGATTGTCATGCCGTTCTGACCGTTATTCGCAGGATTCCTAATGTCATTCTGCTGAATTTTCAGAGTTACCCTAGCCGGCTGGTCAAGAGTAAAGCTGGCTGGAGAGCGGGTTGTAAGCTCGTACTTGCCGATTGGCGGCTCCGACCCGTAAACAAGGTATGAATCCTTATTGATGTAAACATTGAAGCGTGAATGAGCGCTATCTGGAGCCAAAACATTAGCCAAAGCCTCATAAGTTCCGGCCGGGAAATTGATTTCGGCAATGGCCCATGAAGAATCGTTCAAAAGTTTTATGGCATAACAGGCAGATGCCTTGAAATCGCCGGTAAGCTCAAAGCCGTCATAATACATGTTCTCGGCCTCAATCTTGATTGTCTCTCCGGCAAAGTCAAAGACAGGGGCTTCCGTAAGCCTGGCAGGTGGCGGAGGTAGTTTTTCAGAAGAAGATTTTCCGCCATTTGCGACAGTTTCATCCGCAGAATCAGCGGATTTAGCAGATTTTGATGAAGATGAAGAATCATCCAAATTTCCTGCAGAAGCGCAAGAAAAAAGCAGTGAAGCTGCAGCCAGCAGCGAAAAAAGGGCAAATGCTTTTTTTGTTATTTTCATTTAGTTCTCCTATGATTTTTATATTAAAACAAACTTAAAGGTTTTATTCAAGAGGAAAAGACTAAAAAGACAAAAAAAAACCGGTCCATAAGTGAACCGGCTTTCTGAGACTGGCCTGACTCGAACAGGCGACCCTCTGCTTAGAAGGCAGATGCTCTAATCCAGCTGAGCTACAATCCCGTGCAAAATACTATAGCAGATTAGACAGAACTTTGCAATAGAATGTAAAAATACTATTCACCTTTTCTTATCGGAACGGAGCCTAAATCAAGGACAAGACTGTAAACCGGCGTACATGTTGTCGTGTTCCAGGCCTTTGCAACGGCAAAAAGCTGAACGAAATAAGTGTTGTCATAGCCGTCGCTAAACCCCGAGGAATTGTAAAAATAATCACTGTCACCATCTTTTGGCTCTACATCCCTGTTTCCGCCCTTGTTGTCCTCATCGTAATCAAAAAAATCAAAAGAGCGTGAGTTATCGTATCGGTAAGGAATGTATGTCTGATAGTCGCCTCCGATTCTGACACACGCAGCAAAATTATAACGGTCCTCATCGCTGGTGTATCCACTTCCATCCTGATAGTTTTTTAGGCGGATAACAACACGGCGGGCAGAACCAGTTCCAGGCACATAAACGACATTATTGGTGTTTTGGCTGGCTCCCAGGGGTTGGTAAGTGTAAGTCTCAATCATTCTCGTGGCAGCAGCAGAACTGTTTGATGAAGTGTTGACCGAAAGAATGGCTGAGCGTTGGGAAGTAAGGCTTGAATAATTGTTGTAAATTTTGTAATAAACTTCAGTGCCTATGAATTCATCGGGCTGGCTTTTCTCCTCAGTAGTGAAGGCAGAATACCAGGTCAAATAATCAGTGCTTGAATAGAGGGGATTATTCTGAGTAACAGTAGGCGAATCGAGACTTAAAAGCTCTTCCAGGCCACATGAAAAAAAGAAAATGCCGGCAAATATGCACAAAATCAGAAAAAAAGAATTTTTTTGCATAATACCGGCACTTTTCATATATATATAACAAATGAATTCTGAAAAAAGTTTCGTTTTTTACTCGATTTTTCCAGCAGCCTTAAGGGCAATAAGACGGCTTTTTGAAAGCTCAGCCCAGTTTGATGACGGGTGCAATGAGATGAGCTTGTCATAAGCGGCCTTTGCATCAGCATATTTTGCAGCGCCCTCATTTACTCGACCAAGGCTGAAAAGAGCATGGTCAACGAGGACGAATTCATCGGCTTCAGAGGCAGATTTGTAGCAAGAGATTGCAGAATCTGTGTCTCCCAATTCCTCAGAGCAAACAGCGGCATTGTAGTAGCAGAGCGGAGCCGTGTAAATCTTGTCATCTCCAGAGACGGCTTTAAGCCATGCAGAGCGAGCCTCATCATATTTCTTCTGAGAGAATTTAATTTCAGCAAAAAGCATGTTGGCACGAACTCCGACAATTCCCTTCTTTTCAGTGAGTGGAGTCAAATCCTCAAGAGCCTTTGTCTGTCTGGCTGCAATGTCATCGGCAGAAAGGTCTTTTGCCTCATTGGTAAGGTTGTAGGCAATCAAATCAAACTGCTCGATTCCCTTTTCTGTAGCTTTTGATTTAAGCGTTGCGAAAACAGCAACGGCCACGATAGCCACGACGATAATTGCCGCGACAGTGAATACGATGCCCTTTGATTTCTCCAAAGTCTTGTTCAAAGAATCAGCAAGGGTTTCTTTTTCTGTTTTATCAGTCATTTTTTTACCTCAATTATTTGCGTCAGTTTTTTATTTTTAGGTTATGTATTTTATCAAATTTTTAGCGGATATTCAACTCATTAAGCAGACGTGAGACATAAGTTCTCTGAATTCCAAGAATTTTTCCGGCCTCCGTCTGATTCCATGAAGTCTCATCAAGAATCTTTCTGATGTAGGCGGCCTTGAATTTATTTATAGCAGTCTTCAGGCTTTTGTCATCGCCGTCAGCGACTTCACTGGCAAAATTTTCGATTTTATTGTCCGCTGACTGCTGGCAGCTTGCGGGCACAGATGAATGATTCAGCCTTAAATCATCAGCCTGAATCAAAGGAGGCTTACCCAAAACGCAGGCTCTCTCTATTGAATTTTCAAGTTCCCGGACATTGCCAGGCCAGTAATAGTCATACAAAAGATGAAGGGCCGCATTTGAAAAGCCAGAGAATTTTTTTTTCGTTTCCCTGCTGAATTTATCCAAAAAGAAGGAAGACAGCGGTTCTATGTCGTCTTTTCGCTCCCGCAAAGGAGGAATATTAATCGGAACAACATTCAGCCTGTAATACAAGTCGCTCCTAAAAAGACCGTCACTGACCATTTGCTCCAGATTTCTGTTCGTAGCTGCAACAACCCGTACATCCACTGAAATAGTCTCGTTCGAGCCTACCCTCTCAAATTTATGCTCCTGCAAAACCCTAAGCAATTTTGCCTGCAAGTCCAGGGAAAGCTCGCCGATTTCGTCAAGGAAGATTGTTCCGCCGTCACTGGCCTCAAAACGGCCGATTCTGTCACTTACGGCATCCGTAAAGGCTCCCTTAACATGACCGAACAACTCGCTTTCAAGGAGTGTTGGCGAAAGGGCGGC
>DGTW01000193.1 GCA_002393835.1 Treponema sp. UBA4326 | reverse complement strand
TCCAAGGAAGGATTTTCAGTTCGAAGATTTCGGCAGTAACTTTGAAAAAAAAGCAAAAAAATGCTCGCACACGGATGTGCGAATAAAGCTGAGAGAGAATTTTCAGAATGAAAATTCTCGTACGAATCTAAAAATCCACGGATGGATTTTTAGTTCGAAGATTTCAGTTTTCAACTTTCCGTTTCTAGTTCGTTTTTAAGTGCAAGCACCTGCTCTAGGGGCAGGGAAACGGCTTGTGCAATTTGCTCTGGCGTACCAAGATTCATGCTTAAAAGATTTCTCGCATTGGCGATGGCGGTCTGCTGTGCACCACGAAGCTCACCTTTTGCAATGCCCCGCCGTTCTGCAGCGAGGAGGCCGCTGGTGTAATCGCGCTTTCTGCCTTCAATCTGGCCCTGGATAATCCAGCGCCACTCGTCCATGTTTATTTTGCTGAGAGTCTTTTCTGCCGCCATTAGCCCGTCCTCCTCTTTTACAAGTTCCGAAATTAAATCCTGTTTTTTTGGGGGGCTTTCGTTGTGAAAACCGTGAGCATTTTTAGCCCTTTGCCTGTATCTCTTCTTTGAGTGCGAGCACCTGTTCTAGTGGCAGGGAACAGCCTTCTGAAACAGTTTCAGCATCTACACCTAAAGCAAGCAAATTCCTCGCATTTGTAATGGCGTTCTGCTGTGCCCCCTCTGCAAGCCCTGAGGCACGGCCTTTTGCAATGCCCCGTCGTTCTGCTGCGAGGAGACCACTGGTGTAATCGCGCTTTCTGCCCTCAATCTGGCCCTGTATGATCCAGCGCCACTCGTCCATGTTGATTTTGTTGAGAGTCTTTTCTGCCGCCATTAGCCCGTCCTCCTCTTTTACAAGCTCAGAGATTAAATCCTGCTTTTTGGGGTTATCCGCTTCTTTTAAGAATTTACACCATTTGAGGACTGTTGGCAAGTTTTTCGCTTCCTCGGAGCTTTTTATCTCCGGCAGCTTTGGAAGCTCCATGAAGATGACATTGATTCGCTCGCTTAGTTTTGCCCCATCGGTCTTGTCACACATAATATAGTGGTGAACAGGATTCTTGTTAGATTTGTCAAATTTGAAATTTAGGACCGAAATCTGATAGACCTGCGGGACCTCTCCCCAGTCGTTGCCGACATCGACAACCGAGCTGACAAGGCGGGCGGCATAGTATTCTGCACGCTTCCCGTACTCGTAGCCCTCGTCCCGGCTCTGCATCTCGATCTGGGCCTTTTCGCCGTCGTCGAATGTGCAGTTGATGTCATAACTTACGCCTCGCTGCAGCTCGTAGTGGCGTGGCTCGTCGTTTTTTACGACGGTAACGCTTTCCACCTTGCGACCGATTGCGGCTGACAAGAAAGACTTCAGCGCTTTCCGTGAGTCCTCGCTGTCCTGGGTAAAAATCGCCTTGAAGTTAGCGTCAAGGCGTGGGTTCAACATTCTGAATGGTTTCGTTTTTTCCATAAAACTCTCCAAATACATATTTTGGGGAAAGAATTCCCCTGTATATATATTTGAAAAATTTTTAGCTTTTCGGCAACTTCAGCCAAATTTTTTTGAAAAAATCTCGCACACGGATGTGCGAGCAGAAGCTTTGTGTTCAATTCTTAGTAAAAATGGCGCGAGGAAGTGAAACGGCTTACGGAAAAACTCCCCTCGGCAGTACATGTCCGCCACCTGTCAGGCGGAAAATGCCGTTCCGCCGTGGAGTGGGGGCGGCTTTGCCGCCAGCCGGGAGCGGAGCGGACGGCCGAGGGTTACTGAGCCACGGAAGGGCGGCAGCCGGATTATGTTGCGCAATTATATTATAGAAGAAAATTTTGACATGGGCGGGCATTTATGATAATTTATTCAATATATGAACAGTGACATAGCGACATTACAAAATATTGCGGATACTCTGAAGGCTGAGCCACTGGCTAGTCAGCGGCTTCTTGCTGAAAAGGCGGGGATTTCTATCGGGCTTATGAACGCAATTCTCAAGCGTTTCGTGGAGCGGGGCTGGATTATGCTTTCAAACGTGAACCTGCGAAAGCTTTCCTATGCAATCACGCCGGCCGGAATCGCTGAGCTTACGGAAAGGAGCCAGAAATTCGCAAAACGAACTTTTGCCATTGCAAACAAATACAATGAGGCACTTTGCGCTGCCGTCGCCGAGGCAAAAAATCAGGGGAAAACGGCCCTTGCTTTGTATGGAAAAAGTTACATAAAGTTTCTGCTCGTCTATGCCTGTCAGACTATGGGGCTCGATTTTGTGGAAAAGGATGCTGGGGAGCCGGTCATGGAAAATGCTTTCTGCCTGATTGGAGAGCAGTGTGAGGAAGAAGTTGCCAGCCGCCTCTTGAAAGAGGGGTGCATGAGTCTTATGGATTTGATTGAAGAGTAGGACGGTAGAATTGTGGAATACTACTGTGTGATGGTGAAAACCGGGGAGGAAAAGGCTTTCAGGGACCGGGCACGGGAAATTTTTCGGGAGTCCTATCCTTCGGCGGTTTTTTATTATTTTGAGAGAAACCTGTACACGAAAAAGCGGGGCTGGTTTGAGGGAGCTCTTTTCCCGAGTTATATTTTTTTGGCCTTGATGAGTTTACGACGGATTTTTTTATGACCCTCAGGGCGATAAAGGGCTCTTGCAGGATTCTGCCTGAAAATGACAGTCCCCAGCAGTTAAAGGGCACCAGTCTTGATGAGCTGAGTTTTTTTATTTCCAAAGGCGAGCACTGGGGGATATCGAGGGTTGTCTTTCTTCCGGGTCAGAGAATTAAGGCTGTCTCGGGGCCGCTTGCTGGCTATGAGGGTAACATTGTGATGGTCAACAAAAAGCGGAAGCAGGTGACCGTGCAGTCAAATTTGACGGGAAGTTAACAGTGATAGTATGAATATTTCGGCTTATATAAAAAACCAAGGAATTCCAGTTTACAGTCTCTCAAAAAAAAGTTCGGTTCCTTACACTACGCTTAGTAGTATATGCAATGGACTGCAAATGTGATGGAATGTAGAGTTGGCACTCTTGTAAAGATTGCAGATTCTTTGGGCGTGAATTTGCTTGATGTAATAAACTCTTCGCTTGAAGCCCCGGTAGAATATAACTTTATCAATTCCGAAATAAAAATCGATTCCACTGATTTGCCCAAGGCATTAAAAAACACGATAAAGGAACTTGAAGAATACGACGTAATAACGATACGATGTTTTATGAATGTGCTGATATGCTCTATATGATGGCAGACCGTTTTTTAAAGGATGCCCGCAAGGGATACCGAGCTTGTAACCTCATTCCTCAAATATGGAAGCGTTATTCCTATCCTGAATGTCCGATTTGATGTAAACGACAGGATTGTGATTGTTGACGGCTTGTTTAAAGGGATGGAAGGATTTATTTCGGATGTGAACAGGTCGAATAAGCGTATAAATTTTGAAGTTACGCTTATGGATGGAAAGCGGATTTTAAGCCTGTCGTACCAGGAACTCCAGAAAAAAGAAGAAAAGTGAAGTTACGTCAGATGACATGGACTACTACTGTATAATGTTTTTTTTTACAGTCGAGGCGAAAAT
>DGTW01000194.1 GCA_002393835.1 Treponema sp. UBA4326 | reverse complement strand
GGGATCGCTCCCGCTGGCTTCGTTTATGTGTCATGTACGATGGATGCAACTCTGACATTGCTCCACTTCGTCTTTCCAATCCTTCACTGCTGCTCATGTTCAAAGAACTTTGTGCCCGCCGCTTGTTGTCAGCGGGTGAGAATGAATATAGCACAGGATATATTTTGTGTCAACAGAAAATTTATTTTTTTTCAAAAATTTTTCAATTTTTTTTCGATTTTTTTTCCGGGAGGGGAAACGGGGGAATCCGGGGGGAAATGCCTCAGGCTGGACCGGCCCGCCCCATGGGATTTGGCGCCCCGCCGCTCAGCCGTGGAGTGGGGGCGGCAGAGCCGCCAGCCGGGAGCGGAGCGGACGGCCGAGGGGTACCGAGCAACGGAAGGGCGGCAGCCAGAAAAGGCTGCGCATTATTTTAGGATAAAAAATTCTAGACTATTTAGGAAAATTGAATTATAATTTGTGAGTTATTTAATAGGAAAAGCAATGGGCGATTCATTAAGCTTAAACGCAGAAAAATTACAAAAAGTTTTTGAGACAGAGAAACTTCTCAATGAAATCCGAGACACAGACGTTCTTCTTGAGCGAATTCTTACGGAAGCAAGGGCTATCACAAATGCCGATGCGGGTTCCATCTATGTAATTGAGGACAAGCAACCCTCTTCGGTACCAGCGGTAGCATATGCCGAAGAAGAAGACGGATTTAAAAACAAGCTTCTTCGAATCAAATACGCGCAAAACGACACCCACAAGAAAACTGCCAGGGCTGAGTCAAAATCTCCCTATGTATATTTTACAGTTCCTATCACAAAAACATCGATTGCAGGATACTGCGCCTGTACAGGAAACATTCTCAATATACCGGATGCCTACCATATTGAAGGCGACACACCCTACAAATTCAACAGTAGCACGGACATTTCAACCGGCTATAAAACTGTATCCATGCTTACCATACCGCTCATTACCAGCAGTGGCCAGACACTGGGAGTAATACAGATTATCAATGCAAAGAATTCAAACGGAGACATCATCGCCTTCAGCGACGAATCCGTGGAATTTATAAAGCAGTTCGCATCCAGCGTCACGCAGACACTGGAACACACATACCTTACCAGCAACATGATCAAGCGTATGCAGAGGATGGCGGAATTCCGAGATCCAAAAGAAACGGGCGTTCATGTCGAGCGGGTATCGGACTTTTCACTGGAAATTTATGACCAGTGGGCGCTCAACCACAACATTCCGACCGAGGAAAGCATGAAATACAGGGACATTCTTAAAATTGCGGCCAAATGCCACGATTTGGGAAAAGTAGGTGTCTCTGACCTCATCCTCAAAAAGCCGGGGCCTGGAAGATTCAATGACAAGGAACGGGCAATAATGATGGGACACACCTGTGTCGGCGCCCAGCTTTTTACAGAACCGGAGTCTGACATTGACATAATGTCCAGAGATGTAGCCCTACACCATCATGAATGGTGGGACGGAAGCGAAAAAGGCTACCCGGGAGACATTGACTACAAGAGCTACGAAATCGGAGGCCCAATCGACAGGACAAGCAGGCCATTGAAGGGAGAAGAGATCCCACTTTCAGCAAGAATTGTAGCCATTGCCGATGTTTTCGATGCCCTCTCTCACAGCAGGGTTTACAAGGAAGCCTGGTCAATTGATGATGCCTTCATGGAGATTCAGAATCTTTCTGGAAAGCAATTCGACCCAGAGCTTGTACTTGCCTTCCTTGAGGTAAAAGACAGAATCATTCTCATTAATTCCGCATACGAAAGAATGGAAAAGAAATAAGCCGCCTTGGCTTTTCGGGACTGTCGGCGGCCGCTTAAAGGCCGCTTACGCTAGTTTTTGATGTCGACGGGAATGATTTTTCCTCGCCATTTTAAGCTGTAAAAAGCTCACCGCCTTTTTATATTGTAAGTCTCATTCATTATGTGTTCCTGGAGCTTCTGCTCGAAAGTTCTGGAGAATTTATCCAGTTCTTTTTGCCCATAGTAATTTCCCTTGTCGCCGCCAAATCCGATTCCTGCCAGATTCAGGCTGAATTCACGCTCCCGCAGTTTATCTTCAATGTTATCTTTTGAAAAGACAAGCCCCCGGTCATTCATAACCTCGATTTTCTTTTCTACGAGGCGGGCGGCAAAAGGAATATCCCTGGTCACGACAATGTCGTTTTCGCCGACGTGCTCAAAAATGTAATTGTCGGCGGCATTGGCCTCTTTCTGGCACAATATCATTTCTGCCTGCTGAAGGGGGTCTTTTATTTCATGGTTTGCGACGAAGTAAACCCGGACTGATTTTGAGGATGAATATGAAACAAGAAAGGAACGGGCTTTTGCAGGAAAAGAATCAGCATCAACCCAAACTGAAAATTTATACATTAAGAACCAAGAGCTTTGTCAATTTTGTCAATCATTATCTTTGTCAGGCGTTCAGCCTCATCACTTTCCTGCGAATCCTGAAAGAGACCAGATTTTTCTTCGCTGGCAGTTTTTGCAACCTGAGCCTTAGATTTTTCTTTGTACAGCTCGTCGCACAGCATTATTCCAGCAAGGGAGGACATTTGAAGTGGATTCTTTAATGTGCCGTTTTGCTGAATACGCTCAATGATTTTTTTATAATAACCGAGAAGTTTTTGAAGATACTCATCGTCCTCGTTCACTTGGATGACAAAGGATGGTTCGAAGACGTCAATCAGCAATGAGCCCATAAACTAGAAAATGTCAAACATTGGCTGAGATGGTTGAGCTGAAGCCTGTGCTGAAGGCTCCCCTTCCTGAATGGGACTTGCAGGCTTAGTTATTGCTTGCTCCGTCTGAACCTGAACTGCACTCTGGCTTGTAGAGTCAGAATCTCCGAATTCAAAATCAATGTTCGGTGAAAGGGAATCAGAAGAAGACTCCGCCTGAACGGGAAGGTCAATTTCCTGAGGAATTGATTCAGCGTTCTGTCCCTCTTCTTGCTCAATGACAGGCTCTGACGGAGCCATTGTATCAAAAGAAGACTGACTCTGATTTTCCTCGGCTTTTTCTGAAGGCTGCTCCTGTTGTGGTTCAGCAACTGGCTGGACAAGAGGCTTTGAAACGCTTTGGGCCGCCCCGGCTGCCTGAAGAACGACATTCTCCACGGCATTGAGACGGCTCAAAGCCTTAAGGATTCCTTCTTCGATCTTGCTCTGGTCAGTCTGAAAAGATGAGAACTGCTCCGATTTTGCGTTGAGCGCATTTGAAAGCTCTGCGACTTTTGCCCGCAAAGCAGCGTTCTCAGCATTAAGCTGTTCTATTTTTTTAACAGCGCCCTCAACTTTTTCTTCCAACAACAGAACTTGATCGAATGAAATCATATTGTACTCCGATTAGGAATGCCGGACAAAAAGACCGGCATGACGCTTATGCTTCGAGAGCTTTTTTTGCAGCCTCTACGACTGCCTTGAAAGCTGCCGGATCTTCGATAGCGAGGTTTGACAAAGCCTTGCGGTTAAGTGTAATTCCTGCTTTTGTAAGACCATTGATAAAGCGTGAGTATGAGAGGCCTTCCTCGCGAACTGCTGCGTTGATACGGGCAATCCACAACTGGCGGAAGTCGCCTTTGCGATCGCGGCGGTCAACATAAGCATGGCGAAGAGCCTTTACGACAGCGTCTTTTGCTGCCTTATAGTTTGTTCCACGGCGTCCTGTGAAACCGCTAGCAAGCTTAAGGATTTTTGCACGGCGGTTATTGCGTTTTGTTCCATCTACTGCTCTAGACATTCTTTACTCCTTATAACCTTTAAAATTAATTACCGTACGGAAGCAACTGGCTGCGGATTACTTTTGCTGAATCCTCAGAAAGGATACCTGCGTGACGAAGATGCATCTTGCGTTTTGCTGATTTCTTCGTCAAGATATGGCGAAGGTTCATCTTCTTGTACTTGATTTTGCCTGTTCCAGTAAAAGAGAATCTTTTAGCTGCGGCTTTCTTTGTCTTCATTTTTGGCATTTTTGCCACCTCTTAATTAACTAAAGTACTCCCTTTGGGGAGATTTTGGACTTTAGGTTATTTGGCCTTGGCGTTCAGTGTCATTGACATGAAGCGCCCTTCCATTGCGGCAGGTTTCTCGATGGTGTATGAACCTTCGGTCAACCTTTTCAATACTTCGTTCAGAACATCATAGCCGAGTTCTGTATGGGCAAGCTCACGACCACGGAAACGGATTGTGACCTTTACCTTGTCTCCCTCGTCCAAGAATTCCTGAACATGTTTTGCCTTTGTGTCAAGATCACCTGCGCCGATTTTTGGCTGCATACGGATTTCCTTGAGCTTAAGGGCTTTCTGGGCCTTGCGGGAATCTCGGAGCCTTTTTTCCTGCTCGAACCGATACTTACCGTAGTTAAGAATTTTACAAACAGGCGGATTTGCGTTTGGCGAAACTTCTACAAGGTCAAGATCTCGCTCCTTTGCAAGTTCGAGGGCTTCTCTCGTGGGAACAATCCCATTCTTTCCGCCCTCTTCGTCAACAAGCCTGACCTCTCGTACACGAATCTGTTCATTGATTCGCAAACCTTTTGTATCTGCCAACATTCCTCCTTGTGTTCATAAAAAAAAACACTACTGCAAATATGTTTTTAGATTATATCAAAATAAAAGTGAGTGTGTCTAGTAATTTTTCTGTAAAAGACAAAAATATAGGGGGCCAGCACCATTTGACCTGTCAGGCAAAATCTGAGCACCGTATTGCGTTTTTTCGTATTCAGGAAGTTCCTTGTCAATGAATTTGCTGTAATTCAGACTGATTTTTGGCTCCAATAACTCAGCATTATCAAATTTCTTCAGGAGTTTTGCCACGACATTGTCGTTTTCGTCTGGAGAAAGAGCGCAGGTTGAGTAAAGAAGATAAGCTCCCGGACGCAACATCCGCCAGGCCGAAGAAAGAAGGGCCCACTGAGCCATAGAAAGGGTTTTGATTCTTGAAGGAGACCATTCTGAAAGATATTTTGGATCAGCAAGGACATGACGCTCAGAAGAACAGGGGGCATCAAGGAGAATTGCATCGAATTTTTCTTCATTATTACGGCACATTTGCGCCCCGTCTTTGCAAATTACGGTGACTCGCTCACGAACAGAAGGCGGAAGGCAATTTTCCACAGTGTGAAGAAGCCTGTTTTTGCGGTCGGAAGAGCGTTCATTTGAAAGAAGGCTCGCCCCTTCATTCATGTTGGAGGCCAGAACCAGAGTTTTGCCACCCGGAGCCGCGCACAGGTCAAGGATGTCACAAGCCTGGGAAAGAGGAAGGGAAAGAGCAGCCCTGACAGACGCTGAATCCAAAAAATAAGATTCCATGCCGCCGGCCTTCCATTCAGCATAGTCAGGCTCCAAAGAGAAAGATTCCTTTATATGCTGCCATCTTTCCCCAAAAAGACCTGAGTAGTAAGTCTCAAAGCCCTCCCCTCCGGAAAGTTTTTTGTTTCGCTCCTTTTGTTTCATAAGACGAGTGGAAATATAGCACAGAAAAGAATCTTGGGCAATCTTTTTGCAATGGTCATCTTTTGCAACGAAGAAACTTTTTCACTATAATACAAGAGATTATGCCGCCACCAAAAATGAGGGGGTCTCAGAAGCCCCGGGATACGAAAGGCACTATTCTCAGACTTTTTTCCTACATGGGAAAATTCAAGTTTCTATGGCTTTTCGTTTTTTTATTCGTCATTGTCGCCGCCCTTGCCGAGGTTTTCGGAACTTACATGCTCAAGCCTGCGATAAATGACTACATAATTCCCATGATTGGCTCGAAAAAGCCGGATTTCTCAGGTTTTGCAAATCTTGTGCTCACCATGATAGCCATTTACATCTCAGGTGCATTAAGCTCATATATTTCAGAAAGAATTCTCATTTCCATTTCAACGCAAACTCTGGCCGCCCTAAGAAAAGATTTGTTTCATCACATGGAAAAACTTCCATTGCGCTACTACGACAGCCACCTTCACGGAGTTTTAATGTCACTGTACACAAACGACACTGACACTCTGCGGGAAATGTTCAGCATGAGCGTGCCTCAGCTTTTTTCGACTTTTTTTCAAGTTACGGGCATTTTTATAATGATGCTGACCCTAAGCCTGCCCCTTACCTTTTTGATGCTGCTGACAATTCTTTTCATCATGCTTCTGTCCGTAAAAATCGGGAAACGCTCAGCCCGAGCCTTTCGTGCCCAGCAGGAGAACATCGGCCGAGTGAACGGATATATAGAAGAACTGGTTGAGGGACAGGGGGTCGTCAAGGTCTTCACCCACGAAAATGAAGCAAACAAAAAATTCGACGAGCTGAATGAAGAGCTTCGCAAAGCGGGGACGAGTGCAATGAGCTATGTTTCCGTACTCGGCCCACTGATGAATAACCTAAGCCACATACAGTACGCCATGACAGCCATACTAGGCTCATTTCTTGTGATAAAGGGATTTTCTGACATTGGAACGATAGCGAGTTTTCTTCAATCGACACGTTCATTCTCCCGACCTCTCACACAGGTTAGCCAGCAGTTCAATTCAGTTTTAAACGCTCTTGCAGGAGCAGAAAGGATTTTCGCCGTAATTGACGAGGAAATTGAGACAGATGACGGAAAGACAAGCGTGGATTCATCTTTTAAAGGTGACTTTGTTTTTAAAAATGTGAATTTTTCTTATGAAGAAGGGCTTCAAGTCCTCAAAAACATAAACATTCACGCCTACCCTGGGAAAAAAATCGCCCTTGTCGGCTCAACCGGCTCAGGAAAAACAACAATCACAAACCTTCTCACTCGCTTTTATGACATCGACAAAGACAATGGAGCAATATTTTACGATGGAATTTCCCTAACCGAGCTAAAGAAGGATTCTCTCAGACGCTCTCTCGGAATGGTATTGCAGGACACCCATCTTTTTACGGGAACGATTTACGACAACATCCGCTACGGCAAGCTTGACGCAAGCAGGGATGAAATTATTGAGGCGGCAAAACTGGCAAACGCAGATTACTTTATCCGACATCTCAGTGACGGCTATGACACGGTGATTACCGGAGACGGTTCTTCCCTGAGCGCCGGGCAAAGGCAGCTTTTAGCCATTGCCCGAACAGCGGTCGCAAATCCACAGGTTCTCATCCTTGACGAGGCAACAAGCTCCATCGACACGAGAACGGAAAGGATGATACAAAAAGGAATGGATGCACTGATGAGAGGTCGAACCGTATTCGTCATCGCCCATCGCCTTAGCACGGTAAGAAACGCCGATGAAATTCTCGTGCTTGAAAAAGGAGAGATTATAGAGCGGGGAAATCACGACAGTCTGATGAAAAAAGAAGGTCGATACTACGATTTGTATACGGGAGCCTTCAGGCTGGAATAGCTAGGCCAGGGAGGAATCATATATGAGGCATGACTTTTTCCCAGAAGATTTTACTGCATACAGGGCTTTATCAGCCTGTTTGTACAATTCCTCGCTGTAACCTTCCGCCGCAAAGGCAATTCCGACGCTCACTGAGACATCCCGGATATTCTCAATTCTGGAAAGCTGCTCATTTATGAAAGAAATTTTTTCCGTTACTATCCTGAAACCCTCCGGCTTAAAATCTGTAAGGACGGCGGCAAATTCATCTCCGCCTATGCGAGCAACATAATCTCCGTTTCGGAAGGTATCCTTGAGAATTTCGGCCAGGGCCTTGAGCGCGGCATCTCCGCCAGCATGACCGTAAGTATCGTTGATTTTTTTGAAATTAT
>DGTW01000063.1 GCA_002393835.1 Treponema sp. UBA4326 | reverse complement strand
TAGCTGCACATACATGGGATTCGGGCGTGGTGACGCGGGAATCTACCGAGGAACTTGAAGGGGAGAGAAAATACACATGCACGATATGCAATGCGACCAAAACAGAGCCGATTGCAAAACTCGCCCACACGCACAAGTATGCTACGGCATGGAGCAGTGACGAGACGAACCACTGGCATGCGGCAACTTGTGAACATACAGACCAGAGGGCTGATTTAGCTGCACATACATGGGATTCGGGGGTAATAGCGAGGGAATCTACAGAGGAACTTGAGGGAGAGAGAAAATACACCTGCACGGTATGCAATGCGACCAAAACAGAGCCGATTGCAAAACTCGCCCACACGCACAAGTATGCTACGACATGGAGCAGTGACGAGACGAACCACTGGCATGCGGCGACCTGCGAGCATACAGACCAAAAGGCTGATTTAGCGACACACTCATGGAATTCGGGTGTTATAACTAAGATTGCAACTGAAGAAAGCGAAGGTGAAAAAACATATAATTGTATTTACTGTGGAGAAACAAGAACAGAAGTTATATCAAAACTTGCTCATACACATAAGTTTTCAACTGCATGGACTACAGATGATTTGAATCATTGGCATGCCGCAACATGCGAGCATTCTGATCAAAAAGCTAATTTAGGAAATCATATCTGGGGAACTGGTGTAAAAACAAAAACAGAATCAAAAAATATTACGACATATACATGTACAATATGTGGAAAAGAAAAAGTCGAAGAAGAAACAAGACTTTTTTCTGTATATTTTTTTAAGCGAATTCCAAAGAAGGATGGAACATACGATGTTGTAGAAACAACTTCTCAGCAAGTTGAATACGGAACAAAAATTTCTCTCCCAAATTTAGAGGTAGCAGGTTATACATTTGAGGGGTGGTATGAATATGGGGATTGGAATTATACGAATGGGCAAATAACGAATACAGAAATAGAGATAAAAAGTTCTGTGGGTTATATATCTAAATTTAGTATTACGAAATATGCAATAATTTACAATAATCTTCTAGACGGAATCAACAACTCAGCGAATCCAGCTACTTACGATATTTTTACCGAAGTAACTTTGAAGAACCCCTCTAGAACAGGCTATTCATTTTCAAACTGGTATACAGATGAGAATTTTGTTGACAAAAAAACTGTAATTCCAGAAGGAAGTATTAACAATGTTGTTCTTTATGCGAAATGGGTGCCTAAGACATACAACATTACTTATAAGTTAGATGGGGGAACTAATAATAAGAATAATCCTACATCAGTAACATTTGATAACCCAAAAATTCTTGAAAACCCAACAAAACAGGGATTTGAGTTTGAAGGGTGGTTTTTCGATTCTTCTTATACAAATCCTGTAACTCAAATCCCTGTTGCAAGTATGAATTCTACAACGATATATGCTAAATGGATTGATATGCGTCCAAAATATAAAGTAACATTTAATTCAAATGGCGGTTCGTCTGTACTAGCTCAAACTGTTAGAGATGGAGATTGTGCAAGCGAGCCATCTGCACCCAAAAAAACAGGATATTTCTTTGATGGATGGGTTACAGAAAACGGTGGTTCACTAAAATATAATTTTAGTGAGGCAATTACAGAAAATATAACTCTTTATGCTTCATGGAGCACTTCTATAACATGCGGTTCAGGTAATCTGAATACAATACTTGGTAATGTTGGTTCAGGAACCGTTACCGTAAAACTGACAGCTGTTAATTATTCGACTCTAAAAACTGCTTTAAATAATAATAAATCCGTATATGTAAAATTAGACTTGTCTGATTGTACAACTCCAATTCCAACAAAAGCATTTTATTGTTGTACAAACTTAAAAACTGTTATTATGCCGAAGGAGATTTCTTCTGAGTATAGTAATTCCGCAAATTACATACCGGATTACGCATTTTATGGCTGTACAGGATTAACTTCTATAGATATGTCTAAGTGCAATAATTACATTGGATATCAATCATTTTATGATTGTTCAAGTCTTCAAATGGTAAGTATTCCAAGTGCGATTACAACCATTAAAGATAGTGCATTCTATGGATGTTCAAAACTTAACTCTGTTACCTTTGGAAAAAAGTCAGGTTGGAGTGCACGTCATATTAGGTTGAATGAAGTGGTAGATATGTCGTCATATGATGCAAGTTCTTTAGCCACATGTTTACGCGGTGAGGCTGTTAATGGCAGATACTCAAAAGACTGGGAATGGAGCAATTATTAGTTAAAATAGATCCTTGTGTAAAGGATTGTAGGGGCAGCCCGCAAGGGCTGTTCAGAAGCGAAGAAATGGAGTGCGGGAGCACGGAATGCCCATGAACAAATAATCCCCCTGCAAGATTGAATGCCTGATAACAATACGATATAGTTTTATCCGATGAACGAGTTCAGAAATTGTATTCTGAAAGGCGAATGGAAAAACGGACATCATAAGCGTTATTGGATTGATAGAAATACCACTACTCAATTGTTGATGCTTATGAAGTCTATAAAGTTTCTCATGAAGAATAGACCTGGAAGGAAACTCTGTTAGTTTCTTTCCAGGTCTGACAATCGCAAGAAGATATCTATGGATATTATCATTCAGGAGATTAAAGATTGCACGGGAAGTCAGTTTGACCCGACTGTAACGAAGGCTTTCCTTGATTTGTACGAAGAAGGCGCTTTTGATAATCTGAAGACTGAATAAAAAGGCTTATGGAAAATCAAGCATCATTTTTTTCTTTTTGGAAAGATTTGACACCTTCTCAAGTGGCTTTCCTAGACCAAAACTTACGAACGGAAGTTTTTCCCCAAGGAAAATTGATCCATCGTTCTGAAGGCGGCTGCCGTGGCGTGATGGCGGTTGTTTCCGGTGCGCTGCGTGTTTATTGCGTTTCGGAAGAAGGTCGCGAGGTTACGCTTTACAGGGTCGAAGCCGGTGATGTCTGCATTCTTTCGGCCTCTTGTCTGATGGATTCCCTTGTTTTTGATGTCCTGATTGAAGCTGTGGAAGAAACTGAGGTTTGTCTGATTCCGTCGGCAGCCCTTCACAAGGTTGAGCAGAAAAATCCGCTAGTAGAACTTTTTGTCTATAAAAACGCCACTGAAAAATTTTCCGAAGTCCTGTGGACGATTCAACAACTTCTTTTTATGAAAATTGACCAGAGGATAGCCACATTCCTGCACGACGAATCCCTCCGCCAGAAAAGCACGGTTCTTTCGATTAAGCACGAAGACATTGCAAAGGAAATCGGCAGTGTGAGGGAAGTTGTCAGTAAGACGCTGAAATATCTTGAGGAAGAAGGCGTGGTGCGACTTGGCCGCGGAAAGATTGAGATTCTGGATAAGGGAAGGTTGGGGAAAGCTATTCAAAAATAGGGCGTTCATTGGTATTCAAGTTTGAATCGCTTACAATTTGTAAGCAGTTGAATTTTTATGTGACTTTATCACATACACTTTCTTTCTACCGTGCTATCTTTATTCTGAGAGGTAGCTATGAAATCAAAAAAATATGCCCGCGTTGACGAAAAACGCTGTGTCGCTTGCGGGGCTTGTACCAAAGTGTGCCCGCGAGGTGCAATTTCTGTCGTTCACGGTTGCTATGCAAAAGTTGACATTGATGTATGTGTGGGTTGCGGCTTATGCGGAAAAACCTGTCCTGTTGGTTGCATTTTTCCTGTTGAGCGGGTGGTTGAAGCATGAATTCACTGAAGCAAAAACACTGGTATAACTATCTTTGGATTTGGTCTATTCTTTATTTTTCACTGGGATTTTTTAACATTCTCTTTGCCTGGCTTGGTATGATTGACTTTCTTGTGCCTCTTGGATTTGCAATTTTTGGCGGAAACAAAAACTTTTGCAACAAATTCTGCGGGCGGGGACAGCTTTTTTCGCTTTTGGGAAGCAAACTTCGTCTTTCGAGAAATAAAACGACTCCCAGGGCGATTTCTTCAAAATACTTTCGCTACGGTTTCCTGATTTTCTTTTTGACTATGTTCGGAAATATGCTTTTTCAGACTTATCTTGTGGCAAGTGGTGCAAATAGTTTGCGACAGGCCGTAAAGCTTTTCTGGACTTTCCGAGTTCCTTGGAAATGGGCCTATACTCCGGGCTTGCTTCCCGAAAGCCTTAATTGGGTGGTACAATTCAGTTATGGCTTTTACAGTCTCATGTTGACATCAACTCTGATCGGCTTGATTGTGATGCTTTTGTACAAGCCTCGTTCTTGGTGTACATTCTGTCCGATGGGATGCATGACACAGGAAATCTGTAAATTAAAATACAAGGGTGAATGAAAATTGCTTTTCCGGTGTTTTCCGGCAAGAGAGAAATATTTTGGAGGTACTAAAAATGACGATTAAGGAAAGGGCGGATATTGCCGCAAATTTAAAAGCGACGGGCCAGTGTAATTGCTGCCAGGCTGTTACAAAAGTTTTTGCCGATACAGTGAATGTTGATGAAGCGACTTCGCAGAAAATGTCAGCGGGTTTTGCGGCCGGAATGGGGTGCATGGAAGCGACTTGCGGTGCTTTGGTTGGCGCGAATATGATTCTTGGACTTCGCACGAACGGCGAGGGAACTGTCCGACAGAGCCGCGAGCTTCTTGCAAACTTCCGTGAGAAGTGCGGGGCGGTCACATGCAAGGATTTGAAGGGCGTTGGAACCGGAAAAGTTCTTTGCGAGTGTGATAATTGCGTGCGAAATGCTGTGCTTGCACTCGGGGAAATAATCGAATTTTAAAGTAAGGACAGGCAGTTTTCTTTTGGAGCGGCTTGTCCTGCATATAGGCACGGTCACACATTCAACCTTTCCTCGTTTTATGCTATAATTCTTTCAAAAATAGGAATTTGTGTGATATAAAATGACAAAAGAAGAATTTATAAAAGCGTCAAAAAATTTTGCGAAATACAATTGTGGAATTAAACTTCCCATCGATGAAAAATCTTTGATAGAGAGGGAAGACTGCAATTATTTCTTTTTCTATGAATTTCCCTCTGAGTATGTAGATAATGATGATAACGATGTGGAATGCACCTACTGGTATTCATTTTCAAATTTTAAGGACCAGCGGCCTGAAGACGGAATAGAATTTGCCACAGGAATTGACGGCCGCTCAGGGGATCATTTTTTTATAAGCAGCAAAGACTGGCAGGAAGAAAAGTAACTTATGAACATCTCGGCCTCCGTGCCGTAACGACTGCTGACGCATTCGCAGATTAAACTTGCTTTTTGGGAGAACGCGACATCCTTGTCGCGCTGTAAATTATGAATATATTATCAGTTTCAAATGTTTCCAAAATGGGGCGGGAAGCTCCTCTTTTTAAAGATGTCACTTTTGGCCTTAACGAAGGCGACAAGGCTGCCATTATCGGCCGAAACGGCACCGGAAAATCTACTCTTTTGAATGTAATTGCGGGAGTTTTGTCGGCAGATGACGGACAGATTACGATAAACAAACTATCGGGAGTTAGTTATCTTCCACAGAATCCTGAATTTAACGGCGAAAATACAATCCGTGAGCATATTTTTAAGTCAGAAAGTCCGAAACTTAAGCTCATCAACGAATACGAAGATTTATGCGAGAAAATGGCTGATGGACTAACTAATGGTCAGCAGTCACGCTTTGACGCACTAACCCTTGAAATGGATAAAGGCGACCTCTGGAACTACGAAAGCCAGATTCGCTCGATTCTGGGAGTGCTTGGAATCAACGACCTTAGCCGAAAAATGAAGGCACTTTCGGGTGGTATGGTCAAAAAAGTTGCGCTGGCACAGGTTCTTGTTGAGGACACAAAGCTCCTTCTCTTGGATGAGCCGACCAACCATCTGGACATTCAGACGATTTACTGGCTGCAGAATTACCTTCACGACACAAAGCGAACTGTTCTCATGGTCACGCATGACCGCTATTTTCTGGACGCCGTCTGCAATAATATCTACGAACTTTTCCGCTATCACTTAAAACTTTACGAGGGCAACTATTCCACCTACCTCGAAAAAAAGGAAATTGAGGCCGAAATTGAGGAAAATACCGAGCGGCGGATTGAAAGCGTACTGCGCTTTGAGCGTGACTGGCTCCGTCGCGGTCCCTGCGCCCGGGGAACAAAGGCAAAGGCCCGGATTCAGCGTGACATGCAGCTCATAAACCGGGAAAAGTTCGCTAAAGACAAGGGCTTTCAGTTTGAGGTTGCAGGCCGTCGCCTTGGCGGAAAAATTCTTGAGCTGCACGGAATCTCAAAAAATTTCTTAAAGACTTCGGACAATGCGCCTGTCATTCAGGATTTTTCCTACACATTCAGTAAAGGGGAAAAAATCGGCATTTTCGGCGGGAATGGAAGCGGCAAGTCCACACTTTTGAACATCATTACAGGCAATTTGCCACCGGACTCAGGCGAAGTTATAAAGGGCGAGAATACATTTTTCGGCTACTACCAGCAGAATCCGGTTTTCAAAGACTTGAGCATGACCGTGCTTGACTATATCAAGGAAGCCGCTGATGTGGTTGAGATGAATGACGGCCGCACGCTTTCCGCAAGTCTTTTTTTAAAGCAGTTTGGCTTTGAGGGGAAAATCCAGCATTCAATGCTCTCGACTTTGAGCGGCGGTGAGCGAAAACGAGTCTTTCTTGTTCGCCTTTTGATTTCTAACCCAAATTTCCTGATTTTGGACGAGCCGACCAACGATTTTGACATCTTCACCATGAATATCCTCGAAGAATTCCTGCTTGGCTATAAGGGATGCCTACTCATCGTTAGTCACGACCGCTATTTTATGGACAAAATCGCCGACACAATGTTCATTATGGAAGATGACGGCGGAATTTCAGGCTTTGTTGGCAAATGTTCTGAGTATATTGAGTATTTGGAAAGTGAGCAGATAGCAGGTAGCAGTGTGCAGAAAAAGGAAGCTAAAATAACGAACGGTAGTTCTAAAAAGGGGGATTTTAAGGTAGGGAGCGACGGCAAAGCCGGCAAAACCTGTGAGACAGGTTTTGAGCGAGTCTCGGTGAAGGCTGTGCCTGAACC
>DGTW01000336.1 GCA_002393835.1 Treponema sp. UBA4326 | reverse complement strand
AATTTGTGCAATCGGTTGCACAATAAGTATATGACTGCCATGACACACAATGATAGCTATACGATGGATGACATCGCCAATGAGTTGGGAATCTCAAAAAGTACGGTATCAAGGGCACTGTCTGATTCTTCACGAATCTCGGTGGAAACAAAGAATCGGGTGCGGGAATGTGCCAGAAAACATGGCTTTAAGCCAAATCTTGTGGCAAAGGCCCTGGCTGGGCAAAAAACCCTTAACCTTGCCGTGGCCATGCCTTTTGAGGCAACTGCCCTGCAAATGATGTTTTTCCATGAGTGTCTTTCGGGAATCGTAAGCAGGGCTGCCCGTGAAGGCTATAGTGCCCTCGTTTGCATGACCGAGAAAAAAGACAGGGAAATTCTTGAGAGAGTCATTGAAAACAAAAAAGTTGATGCCGTGATTTTGACGCAGCTGAAAAGGGAAGACGAAAATATTGCCCTTCTTAAAAAATCCGGTATTCCCTTTGTTGTAATTGGTTCTGGAGCCGGAAAAGACATTGTTCAGGTTGACTCCAGGATGAAAGAGAGCTGTGCCGAATTCACGAAAGTTTGCGTAAAAAATCTTTCTGAGAATTCAAATGTGCTTTTTGTATGCGGTTCCCTTGATGTTGAGGCCAATAACAATCGTCTTTCGGGATTCTTGAGCGGAATGGAAGATTCTATGCTTTCATTTCACTATGCCGTCTGTACCGAAGCCAGCGATATGGTTGATGAAATTTCACTTAAGAACTGGAGCCTGATTCTTTGTTCTGACGATGTGGTTTGTATGCAGGTTCTTGAAATCCTTGATAAAAAAGAAATTGCCGTCGGAAAGGATGTCAAGCTCGCTTCCTTCCATGACAGCCTTCTTTTGCAAAGCCACTCTCCCGCAATCAGCGCCCTTAAAGTCGATGCCTTTGCCTTGGGAGAAAAAGCTACGGAGCTTTCCCTTGCCTTAATTAAGGGAAATGAATGTGAGAATATAAATTATGTTGACTGCTCTTTCGCAGTGCGGTCATCAACAGAATAAAGGAGGCACAATATGAAAAAAAATGTCGTTGTTGGAATAATTTCTCTTTTGCTTTTGGTCTTTTTTATGGGTTGTAACGAAAAGAAAAAGTCTGGTGAAGAGAAAATTACACTTACCGTCTGGGAGTCAACTAACGGACCGGACGAATTCATCAAGCGGGCTGGCGTTATCTTTGAGCAGACTCATCCTAACATCAAGATAAACTATCAGAACGTTGAGAGTGCCGATTCCGTGGGGCAGATTGCCCTCGATGGTCCTGCCGGAAAGGGAGCGGATGTCTTTTCCGCCCCACATGATAAACTTGGCTCTCTCGTGGCCGGGGGACATGTCCTTGCCACAGCCAATGTTGATGAGGTAAAAGCCCATGCCCTTGCTTCATGTGCCAAGGCCCTTACTTATGACGGAATAATGTATGGCTATCCGGTTTCGGCTGAAACTTACGCCCTTTTTTACAACAAAAAACTGATTTCAGAAAAAGAGCTTCCAAAAACTTGGGAAGAGCTCAAAAAATGGACTTCAGACTTTAATTCAAAGAACCCGGACAAGCAGGGCTTCGTAATGAATGTTGGTGAAGGCTATTACACGATAATTTTCACTACGGCTCAGGGCAACCGTCTTTTCGGTAAAGACGGCAATGACCGCAAAAATTCCTATATCAACAGTCCTGCTGCGGTTAAGGGAATGGAGTTTTTCCAGAGCCTTCGCCCGATTCTTCCTGTTGCGGCAAGTGATTTGGAGACAGCCAGCGTCGATGGAGCTTTCCAAAGCGGTAAGGCTGCAATGCACATCACGGGACTTTGGAATGTACTTGCCTTTGAAAAGGCGGGAATTGATTTTGGGGTCGCTCCTCTTCCTTCTCTGCCTGGAGAAAACACTCCGTCTGCTTCTTTCAGCGGTATCAGGGCAATGTTTGTTTCCGCTTATACAGACCATCCGGCAGAAGCAAATGAATTCGCTCTTTTCCTTATGAGCGATGAAATGCAAAAATTGCGTTTTGAAATTACAGGAGCTTTGCCGGGGGTAGACATTCCCCTTGAAAGTCCCTATGCAGAAGGATTCCTGAAGCAGCTCAGCTATGCTTTCCCTATGCCTTCGATTCCTGAAATTGCCATGTTCTGGGAGGCCATGAACAATGCCAGCAGGAACATTTGGGGCGGCGCGGATGTCAAGGCCGAGCTTGATGCCTGTAATTCCACAATCGTCAGTAAGTAAAAAAAGGAACTTGTTATGGAACTTAGACGTGATCTGAGTGATTTAAGAAAAATTACTTTCTTTTCCTCTTCATTTATGGGACTGAGTCATATTGTTTTTCTAAAAGACTACATAAAAGGTGCCTTTTTTATTCTGTGCGAAGTGCTTTTCCTTTGTTTTTTGCCATCGATTTTAGGAAAACTTACGGGGCTTGTCACTTTGGGAAGTCCTCATCCTGAGCTTCCAATAAAAATGCGTGACAATTCAATTTTTATGATGATTGACGGAATTCTTGTCCTGGCTCTTGTCGCTTTTTTTGTGATAGTCTATGTTCTCAGCATAAAAAGCGCACGGGCACAGTACAGGGAATATTGCAGGACAGGTTGCTTCAGGAGTCAAAAAGAGCTTCTTGAAAGCACGCTGGGAAAGTCTTTTCCAATTTTTGGCCTGACCCCTGCATTCGTCATCATCGTTATTTTTGTTGTTGTTCCACTTGTTTTCAGCGTTCTGGTGGCCTTTACCAATTATTCAGATCCATCTCATATTCCGCCTAACAACACCGTGGACTGGGTTGGCTTCGAAAATTTTACCCAGCTTCTTGCCGGGGATAATGCCTGGTCAGTTGGATTTTTAAGGGTCGTGATTTGGACTTTGGCCTGGGCTTTCCTAGCCACATTCACCTGCTATTTTGGAGGCCTTATAGTTGCCGTCTGGCTGAAGGAAATTAATTTCCATTTTTCGCCTGTTTTCCGCTTCATTTTTATCCTTCCTTATGCCGTTCCCAGCGTTGTTTCAATGCTGGTGTGGAAAAACCTCCTGAACGGCTCTTTCGGAATAGTAAACCGTACTTTAATGCACATCGGTCTTATCAGCCAGCCGATTCCCTGGCTTGGAACTCCAATCATGGCTCAATTCACCTGCGTTATGGTAAATCTTTGGGCTGGCTTCGGCTACTTTATGCTCCTTTCCCTTGGAACTATGACGGCAATCAGCGAGGACATGAACGAGGCCGCCAGGATAGACGGAGCCAATAAAAGACAGCTTTTTGCTCATATAACCCTGCCTCTGGTTTTGTATCAGACCCTGCCTTTGATTATCATGAGTTTTGCCCACAATGTGAACAATTTCGGAGCGATTTACTTCCTTACAAACGGTGCTCCGACAGTTGCAGACTCAACGACTACGCTTGCCGGAGGCACGGATATCCTTGTCACCTGGATTTATAAACTCACTATTACGCTTATGAAATACAACTATGCTTCAGTCATTGCGGTGATGATTTTTATCGTGCTTGCTCCATTTGCAATCTGGCAGTTCAGGCAGACTAAGGCTTATAAGGAGGGGTCACTATGAGCAATTTAAGAATATCAGATTCGATTAACAGGGCTCTTATTTACTGTATTTTTTTGCTGATTTCTTTTTTCGTCATTTATCCTCTGATTTATGTCGTTAGCGGAGCCTTCGCCCCGGGAAATTCTATTGCTTCTCTGAACATAATTCCATTTGCGGGCGGATTTACCCTGCAGCATTTCATTGATTTGTTTACAAAAACTGACTACGGAAGGTGGTTTTTAAATACCCTGATTATCGCTCTGGAGACCAGTGCGGCCACAGTGGTTCTTTCGTCACTTTCTGCCTATGTTTTCAGCCGTTTTAACTTCCGCTTCAAAAAATCTTTTCTTCTGAGTCTCCTTGTCTTGCAGATATTTCCTTCTTTTGTCGGAATGATTGCAATTTATGTGATTCTTCTTCGCGTGGGAGGACTTGATACCCTTTGGGGGCTTGTCCTTGTTTATACGGCCGGCAACATTCCCTACAATGCCTGGCTGGTCAAAAACTACATGGATACTGTTTCAAAAAGCCTTGACGAAGCGGCGAGAATTGACGGAGCCAGCCACTTGAGGGTTTTCCTTCAGATAATTTTGCCGGTAGCAAAACCAATCATCATTTTCCTTGCAATTACCAGTTTTACGGCTCCATGGATGGACTTTATTTTCCCAAAAATGGTTCTTCGTAGCACCGAGAATCAGACTCTGGCCCTTGGTCTTTTTGGCTTTGTGTCAGAGAAAAAAAATGAATTCACGATATTCGCGGCGGGTTCCCTTTTGGTTTCCATTCCATTTGTCTTGTTCTTTTTGATGACCCAAAAAACGCTGATTTCCAGTTTTGGTGGGGCGGCCGTAAAGGAATAAGGTTTCTATAAAATTAAAAAAGGAAGAGTTATGAGCTATAGCTTTGATAATGTAAGTATCTTAAAAGATGGAAAAAGGATTTTCCCCGTAATGGGAGAAATTCATTATTCCAGGGTGCCCAGAGCAGAGTGGAAAGAGCGTCTTCTTAAGATGAAGGCTGGCGGAGTCACTCTTGTGAGTGCCTATGTTATTTGGATTCACCATGAGGAAATTGAAGGTGCCTATGACTGGAATGGAGACCGTTCTTTACGAGATTTCGTCGGGACTGTCCAAAAGTGCGGCTTAAAGCTCCTTTTGAGAATCGGTCCCTGGGTTCATGCAGAAACCCGTAACGGAGGTTTCCCTGACTGGCTTTTGAAGAAAGACTATGAGGTCAGGACAAATGACGAGAAATATTTTGCGGCCGTAGAAAAATGGTACAAAAAGATTTATGAGCAGGTAAGCGACTTCATAGCGAATCCAGAAGATGCTTCCTCGGCAGAAAAGCCAATAATCGGTATTCAGGTGGAGAACGAGTACGGTCACTGCGGCGGTCTCTACGAAAAGGAGGGGGGGGAGGCTCACATGCGTCGCCTTCAGAAAATCGCCATGGATGCAGGTTTTAAGCTTTCCCTTTATACGGCCACTGGCTGGGGGGGAGCCTGGACTGGAGACATGCTTCCTGTAATGGGTGGCTACTGCGATGCTCCCT